>JAOZLK010000110.1 GCA_029934875.1 Bacteroidales bacterium
ACATTCTGCAACTATCCGGACATGCTCATCAGACATTGAAAAGCACCTGCATCACCGGGATCCTGGAAGCTGAAGAGGCTTACATAAGAGAATCTGTAATAAGGTTTATTGATGCCACGGACGATCTGGTATATCAGTAAGTGTTTAATAGCCCCTAAAGCCCTTGAAGCTCTTAAAGCTCAAAGCCCTTATTACCCAGGAAAGCATTGGACTTACATAAGGCTTCCTGAACCGGAACTGGAATCAATCCTGAATGAAAACACCCTTGGAAGCCTGGTGATGGAACTGGATAGGGATCCTGTTTTGAATATTGCCCTTGGAAACAGGGAGGGAGCCACATTCCACAAACTCACCTTCCGATGAGTATCTGCCCCTGGACTAGTCTTTGATGAAGCGCCTGTTCATCACCCCCTGCGGGCTGGTCATTCTAAGGAGATAGAGTCCGCTCGCCAGTTCACTGACATCCAGTCCGCTTTCCATGGAAAAATCTTCAATCTGCCTGACAAGGGTCCCGCCAGCAGTAAAAATGGAGACGGAAGCCTCAGGAAATGATTGATCCGAGGCAATAAAAAGCCTGTCTCCAGCCGGATTGGGGTATAAGGTAAAACCCTCCAAATCCTGCAACTCCAGATCTGTCACATTGGAGAAGATAAACTTATCCATATTGAATGGTGGCTTTTTCAGGATCATAATCCGCATGATCTGTTCGCCTGCCTCTAGCTGAACCCGTGCTGATACATCTGAAGTGGCGGTCATACTACCTGTTTTTGGCGCAGTCAGTGTCGCAGCAAGTTTGCCATCAAATAAAATGCGGAAAATTCCACCACCATCCAGGGAGGCCACCTGTGTGGTGATCTCATAGCTTCCCGCCTCAACAACTTCAACACAGTACTCCAACCATTCACCAGGGGCTGCATAAGTAAGCTGGAATCCTCCCGGCCTGATTTCAATATCTACACCCTCATTGGGACGATAAGCCCCCGGTATGTTGTCCGCAGTGGTCTCATGATAGGCAATCCCTTCACCTCCAGTGTCATAATCCTCAGCCTCAACGACCCCCGGCAATTTACAGAAACTGCCATTATAAGGCTTCCTTTCGGTCAGGGGCAGGTAAATTTGAGCCGGGTAAGAATAATGTTGAATGGTATCGCTAAGCGCGATTACACGATAGGTATATGAATTCTCCTGTTTGCTAAGCGAATCAAGGAAGACTGTGGCATCGGCAAAAGTACCAGCCAGCGGTTCAAATGCTCCATCGTTCACCCTGCGTTCAATGAGAATGGTATCATAGGGCTCGCTGCCTGATTTCCATCCTATTTGTACCAGCGAATCATCTACCACCGAAAGTGTCAGGTTGTCAGGACTTTGCAAAGTAGTATGAATCAGTATATCCTTGGAGTCCTGCCAGGTATGAGTGCTCCTTTGAAGTACCTCAAACCATCCACCGTCATCCCATACTGTGAATACAAAGTTGTTCTCAAGGCATCCCCTCACATAGGTAGCATAGTGCAGCATCCTGGAGTTATAGTCACAATCCCACATGGCGCCGAACTCACCCAGTAAGATCTCCACATTGTTCTGGTCGGCCCAGTTTCTGACCTTGTCGAACTTGGAATAAATGGCATTGCGGTCGGATACACTTCCCCAGGTACCATTGCTTTCTCCTGCAAAATTCCATGGGTCGTAAGAGTGAAAATAGGCCAATATATATGGATCATCAGGCACCACTGCCGCCATTAAATCACTCGAACTGGCCCAACCCTTGCCTGAATAGACAACGATTCTTGTGGGATGATCCTTTCGGATGATTCCCAACAGCCGCGCATTTGCCTCATCAATCTGGACCTGGGTAAGCCCCTCATGATCTCCGGTACGGGGCTCATTCAAGATCTCAAAAAAAAGCTTCTCCGATTTCCCTTTGAAATGCACCGACACCTGGCTCCAGATGCTGTCAAAACGCGCCCTTACTGCAGGATTTCCAAAATCCTCTTT
The DNA here is from genome assembly GCA_029934875.1 of Bacteroidales bacterium. Lineage (GTDB taxonomy): Bacteria > Bacteroidota > Bacteroidia > Bacteroidales. The sequence continues at coordinate 1,993 of JAOZLK010000110.1, forward strand.
CAACCAGCTCTCGTGATGGGCATTGATTATCACGAACATATCCCGCTCAAGGCCCCATTCCACAATCTCCTCCACCCTGTTGAGCCAGCTGGCGTCAACGGTATAGGGTGCAGTGGTCGCGGTATGTTTATCCCATGTTACCGGTATCCGTACGGTCCTGAAGCCAGCCTCCACATAGTCATCAAAATAGGACTCCTCTGCCGCCGGGTTATTCCATCCACCTTCCGTGGGAGGTTCCAGGGTATTCCCCAGGTTTGTCCCCCGACCCATCCGGGCAACTGCTTCAGCAGGTGTGATCTGTGCATTCAAAAGCACAGTAAGGGAGAGAAATAATATGGACAAGAGGTTATAAATACGCTTCATCTTCAAAATTTTTTGTAAAGAAAACGAATTGCTCCCGTTCACTGGCCCAAAGCAGATAATTCAGAATAAATCAAGATAAGAAGTCTTAACTGAAGGATCAGTCAATCATAGTATTAAACACGCTTAACTGCTCTTTCATAGCAGCAATTCTGTCTTCTGGATTTGTGCGTGCCTCAAGCAAAATCCAGCCTTTATATTCTATCTCAACAAATAAATCCATCAGCTGCTGATAAGGATACTCACCCATATTTAATTCCCGGATATGCACAGTATCCCCGAACCATTTTTTCACGGAATTAAAATGATCCTCCAGCCCGGGAGGTAATAAATCCTGGTCGTTGGAATTCCAGCATATTTTTACACTTTTTTCACTTACCTGTTCAAAAATAGCTTTCATATTTGGAAGCTGCTGGGTAAGCTTGCCATGAACCTCCACCCTGACCACCTGTCCCAGGTCACTGGCGTACCGCCCCACTTCATTTAAAGATGCAGCTATCTGTGCAATGGTCTTTTCCTCCGGCACATCCTCTGGTAAACCATTGGGCTTAACCTTAATCCCACTGGCACCGATGTCGCTGCACAATTTAAGATACTCCTTTGTTCCCTCAATATTCTTCCTGACATTCGCCTGATCCGCCTGGTGATATTCAAAATTGGATCCATACCCCACACAGCTCACCGGACTGTCGGCAAAGCGCTGCTTCACGTCAGACCGCTGCTTTGCACTCAGGCTGGTTTCAACTCCATGTGCGTGCTGCGTGCGTAGCTCAACACCCAGGAAGCCGGTCTTCTCACAATTTGCAATCAAGGTTGGCAAATCCCAATCCCTGCCCCACAGGTAGGTGACCAGTCCCAGTTTCATTCCAGACTTTTTCATAATGGCCCGGGCCGAAAGAGGGTCAATCAAAGAAAGACCGGCGCCGGCAAGCAGGCTATTCTGAAGAAAACGACGACGCGATTGATGATGTTCCACAATTCCAGTATTAATTGGCGTAATCGTCAGCCAGGTGATTAATAATCTCATCACTCATATCTTCAGCTGCAACAACCAGCCTGTATCTGAATGTAACAGACTCTCCTTTTTTCAAACTGAAGTTTAATTCATTTTCACCTCCTGAAAACACCTTCTGTCCCAGTGTGTTGGCAGCAAACAAACCATAGCCCCTCGCATGCCAGTAGGTAGGGTATCCAACATTTGAAGGGTGATCGATAATTACCAGCGCGATCTGCTCCCCATTGATCTCACCCGAAAGTTCCATCCACCGGCATCGGGTACCCCAAACATCGGCTCCTGTAACTCCTTCGGCACTCCTGTAATCTCCCTTCACAAGTGTATTGTCCATTTTCTCCACCCTGGTCACATTCCCGTGCGCATCCATAAGATCAGTTGGCTTGTCAGAAGGAAGTTCCAGTTCACGGGCTACCCGAATGGCAAACATGCCCTCTTTATTATCAGTGAATTTGACCTCATCTAAAAGAGCCGTCAGGGTGGTGGTGCGATCAATGATGCGTACATCATCCATCGCCATAAAACTAAAACTGCTTTGCTCCTTCAGCAATTCTGTTTCATCGGGAGACTTCCAGACTGCGCTTGTGGCCAGCAGGGCACTCCCCTGGCCACCTTCAGCTTTATCAACGGACTGGTGATAAATGCAGCCATAAGCATCTCGTTTTTCAGGAGGAATAGCCTCTGAGTTATTCCAGAAATCAAGTCCGTTCACATCCCCATAATTGAGCCATACACCCACATGATGTGGATGGTCCGTACGATCGCCCTCCTTATTAATCATGGGAAAACTCCGGGTCAGCATGTTCCCTGCCGGAGACATAAGCGGCCATAGTACAGGTTTTTTCACATTATCGGGATAGATGTAGGAGGTAAAGAGCTTACCATCTACCATTACATCTACTTTTTTTTCAGCTTCATGAACACTCAATTCAATTGGCTTCATGGTCCCATGTTGAGCATAGAGCAGGCCAGTGATGCATAAAAAGGCCAAAAGTCCGGTCGTTCTGTAATTCATTAGTCTTATCAATTTATCTTAAAGGTTTATAAAGATGATATGCACAAGGAGCGACTTAGACCTTCGCCGGAACCTCAAAGCCTTCACGATAATTTCGTGTCAGCATCTGATCGGCTTCAGGGTCATTCACAAATTTCTCAGAATCAGGATTAAAGGTCAATACACGATCCAGGCGGTAAGCAATGTTACCAAGATGAGCCAAACCTGATGAAAGGTGAGCGGTTTCCACCGGACCGTTAAGGATGGAGGCATCATGCTTCCTGACAGCCTCGATAAAATTGGTAAAATGCCCGTCAGTACCACCAGCGCCACGGTCCATACCGCTTGCTGATACACCCCCATCACTACCCGATTTACCCGGCTCCCGATTCTGACCCAAATAGGTCTCATATTTATCATAGCCTTTCACCACAAGTATCCCCTTATCGCCATAGAAAATATTTCCTACCGTGGCTCCCTCCTCGGTATTGGTGCACCAGGGACGAACTTCAAATTGAATGATCTTATTCTCATCCGGATACTTATAAACCGATGTAAGTACCTCGGGAACCTCCTTACAGTCATCCCAGAGAAACTTTCCACCCATGGAGGTAATCTTTGAGGGAAGCCCCACATCCAGGCCCCACATACAAAGGTCGGTTTCATGAATGCCCTGGTTACCCACATCCCCGTTTCCGTAATCCCAGTGCCAGTGCCAGTTGTAATGAACAAGGTTCTCTGTAAAGGGTCTTTTGGGGGCCGGACCGGTCCACAGATCGTAATCGAGGCCCTCTGGCACAGGCGAGAAACCTTTATCACCAATATCGGCTCGCCAGCGGAATACAAGACCACGAGCCATATAGACCCTGCCGATATATCCATCCCTCATTAATTCGATGGCCTCATTGACTGCCGGCGAAGATCTTAATTGTACTCCATGCTGAACGATGCGATCATATTTCTGCACCGCTTCCACCATCTTCCGGCCTTCCCATATATTATGTGAACCGGGTTTTTCCACATAAACGTCTTTACCTGCCTGGCAGGCCCAGATAAGCGAAAGTGCATGCCAGTGGTTTGGTGATGCAATACTGACCACATCAATATCTTTGTTGTCCATAACCCTGCGAAGATCCTGCTCCAGGGCGACATCCTGACCATAGGTATCTTTGAATTCCTTTTGACGCTTACCCAAAATATTCATATCCGGGTCGCACAGGGTGCTTACCTGAACATTATCCTGAACCATTAAACCCTTGACATGACTTTTACCCCGACCATTAAGGCCTAAAACCGCAGCATTTATTCGGTCATTGGCTCCAAAGGCCTTTGCCGGAATAATAGTTGGCGCCATGATGATTCCAGAACTGGCAAGAGCTGTTTTCTTTACAAAGGATCTTCTTGTTTCCATTTTCATAACTGTTTAGAGCAAAATAAAAGTAGTTGTGTGCTATCTCAAATATAGTATAATTCAAAAGAGTCCAATGTTTAGCTGTGTCAATAACATCTAAAAAACGTTTCATGTATATTGCGGGAGGCTTTAATAATTCCTAATTTTCGCAGCATGAAAGCACTGGTAAAGTCCAAAGCAGAAAAGGGGATCTGGATGGAGGATGTTCCCATCCCGGTAACAGGCCCCAACGATGTACTCATCAAGGTTTCCAAATCATCCATTTGCGGTACAGACCTCCACATCTATAATTGGGATGAATGGGCCCAAAAGACCATTCCTGTGGGCTTGACCATCGGCCATGAATATGCAGGCCACGTAGCCCAGGTAGGAAGTGAAGTGTCTGAGTTTCAGGAGGGTGATCGGGTGACTGGTGAGGGACACATATCCTGCGGACACTGCAGGAATTGCCGGCGTGGAAGACAGCATATCTGCGAGACAACCATAGGAATCGGGGTGAATGTTAATGGTTCCTTTGCCCAGTTTGTAAAGGTTCCCTCCAGCAATGTGATGAAAATCAATGCCAGTATTCCGGATGAGGTACTCTCTATTATGGATCCACTGGGGAATGCCACCCACACAGCCCTCTCCTTCCCCATGATTGGGGAAGATGTACTGGTTACCGGTGCTGGACTCATCGGAAGCATGGCTGTGGCTGTAGCTCGTTTTGCTGGTGCCCGTTATGTGGTGGCTACTGAAACCAGTGCTTACAGGGCCGACCTGGCTAAAAAAATGGGAGCCGACCATGTGGTAAATCCCCTGAAGGAAAACCTGAGGGAGGTCATGGACAACATGGGAATGATCGGATTCGATATCGGACTGGAGTGTTCAGGAGCCCCGGCAGCCTTCAATCAGCTGGTGGATCACATGTACAACTCGGGTAAAATTTCCCTCCTGGGCATACTTCCTTCCAGCACACAGGTTGACTGGAACCGGATTATCTTCAAAGGACTCACCATGAAAGGCATCTACGGACGGGAAATGTACGAAACCTGGTACCAGATGGAGCAGATGCTCATGTCGGGACTGGACCTCTCCCCCATCATTACGCACCGTTTCCCCATTGAAGAGTTTCAAAAGGGATTCGATGTGATGGCAGAAGGAAACTGCGGCAAAGTAATCCTCAGCTGGGACTAGTCAGGAATCCTGATTAATGGTTCAGAGCTTCTGATTAATGGTAATAGGTAACCCTGTCTACTTTTTTCCAGGCCCCACGGGTGAAATCGGGTACCTGAATGGGCATGCTTCCCAGTTCCACAGATTTCTCCGACAGTTGTGAGATGGCCGACCATTCGGCTGCGTCATACACATCCTGGTCCAGCGGGAGACCATTGCGCAGGCAATAGATCAGTCGATAGTCCATGATGAAGTCCATTCCGCCATGTCCACCCACTTCCCGGGCCTTTTCTCCCACCTCTTTTGTAATGGGATGCTCATACTTTTCCAGCATCGCCTCCATTTCTTCCTCGGGAAGAAACTCGTGGGCATTGGGTTCGAATGCCAACCCCCGTTCGGGCCACTTTCGTGCAAAGCCCTTTGTTCCGCTCACCAGGTGAATCCGGCTGTAGGGCCTGGGACTGGTCACATCGTGCTGAATCATGATCGTCTTACCATTCTCGGTCCGCACCAGGGAGGTATTCATGTCACCCCGCTTATATTCCCGGGTGGCAAAATCCGAATCGGCTCCGAATTTTTCTGCTGCATAAGGATTCATGCCTGCCTGTTTGGTCGACATGGAAACAATGTGCGACATGCGATCGCCCCTGTGTATGTTCATAATGTGACAGATTGGGCCAAAGCCATGGGTCGGGTAGAGATTGCCGTTGCGGGTTTCATTCTGCTTCAGGCGCCACATACCGTGGTAGGCGGACTTCCCCGGCTCATATTCGGCGAAATTCAGAAAACGCAGGTCATGTATGTAAGCTCCCTCACCATGGAGGACCTCGCCGAACAAGCCCTGCTGGGCCATGTTCAGGGTTGCCATTTCAAAAAAGTCGTAGTTGCAGTTTTCAAGCTGCATGCAGTGCCTTTGTGTTTTTTCGGCCGTATTCACCAGTTGCCAGCATTCTTCAATGGTGATGGCAGCCGGAACTTCTGTGGCCACATGTTTGCCATGCTCCATGGCATAGATGGCAATGGGTGTATGCAAGCCCCAGTTGGTACAGATATAAATCAAGTCAATGTCATCCCGCTCACAAATCGCCTTATAATCCTCCGGGCCATTATAGAGATCCGCTTCAGAAAATCCTTTGTCGGTAAGTATCTTCTGTGCCCTCCCCGTGTTATGTGGCTCCAGGTCGCAAAGAGCCACGATCTCCACACCTTCCATAAAAGTGTAGCGGCGAACTGCTCCAGATCCTCTCATTCCCAAACCGATAATGGCCATGCGAACCGTTTCGATGGGTTCACATCTCAGCTCGATCACATCTTCCTGTCCGGCAGGGCGTTCGGGGCTTGGAAACAAGTCCAGGGGCCCGGCAACTTCAGCAGCTGATGGAGCAGTAGTTTGTCCACAGCCCACCATGGCAATTACTAAGGCAAAAAAACCAAGTTTAATAATCAATGAAGGTGTTGTTTTCATATCAATAATGTTAAAAGTGTTTCTTTTTATTCTATCAGCTGCCGAGAATCTGCCCGATTACCTCCTTCATATAGTCCTCCTTTTCCTCCATGCACTCGATCAGCCTGCGCTGAACACTGCTTCGCACCAGGTTATGATCCGGATAGGCAGTTTTGTAGTAAACATCGCCATTTAGATAATCAGCCAGGAAACGGATTCCCATAATGTAGGTCATTAGTACCGGGGCCAGGTAGTAAGACCCTGCCTCACCGGGGGTAGAGATGGATCTAACCTGCTCAAGGTAAGCACTGGCAAACTCCCTGTAGGCATCAGCATTGAAATTCACCTTTGCCAGGTCCTTTTCATCCTCAGCCGCCGTATTGGAAATAGTCCGGATGGAATCTCCAAAATCATAATAAAGTATCCCGGGACCCATGGTGTCAAGATCAATCACAGCACAGGCCTTCTCACCCCTGAAGAGCAGGTTATCGATTTTGGTATCGTTATGAACGACTCTCTGGGGGATCTCCCCTGCATCAACCATTTTCTCAATCAGCATCAATTTATCCTGTCGGGCCTTGTAGAAATCCACCAGTTCCCGTATATCGTCCAGTCTTCCGGCCCTGTCCCCTTCAATGGCCTCATCCAGCTGCCTGAGCCTGAACGAAAGCCTGTGGAAATCTTTGATGGCCTCCACAAAGAGGGAAGCATCCAGACTGGAGCAAGCATTTGCAAACCATCCATAACCCCTTCCTGCCTGGCTTGCCTGCCAGTTTTCTTTCACGATCCCGATTGAATAGGAGTCGGAGATAAAATTCATCATCCTCCACACCCCCTCCGAGTCATCAATGAAGAGGTAGCCACCAGAGGCGACCGGGCAGAGGGAGGGGATCTCAAGATCCGACTCATCTGCCTCCAGGAATTCCTGAATCTTAATATGATTGGCCACAAGCCCCTGTGGATTCGTAAAAACAGCCACATTAATTTTCTGGAGAATGCAGGGCGCTGCATCCCCCTCAAAAATAACCTTATAGGTATCGTTTATATGCCCGTCTCCAAATGGTAAGACCTCAGAAATCCCTTTGAGAGGAAAAAACTCTTTAACTATTTTATTTAACATGATGCTAAAGATAAAAAAAGCATTTGCGTCCAAACTAAAATTGCTTTAAATTGTTTGTACAAATAAATAAACTCTAAACCATTATGAAATTTATCCTTACCAGCATCGCTCTTTGCCTCGTATTTCCGGCCCTCATGGCACAGGATACCATACCCAGTGTTCAGCCCCAGGATACCGTTCCCGCCGTTGCTCCTGCTGTAGAGGTCGCTCCGGTAGCTGAGCCTGCAGCAGAACCTGTAGCTGAACCTGCACCCCAGGCGCAAGAACCGGCCCAGGCCCAGCCTGAACCTGAGAAGCCGGCAAAAAAACAATCCGGCGAGAAGAAGATCTACTATGGCGGGTACATTAATTTCTCCTTTGGAACTTACACCTCCATTGGCATCGAGCCCATGATTGGATATAAAATTATCCCCCGGCTATCGGTTGGGGTCAAGATCAGGTACGATTACGTCCAGTACAAAGGCTCAGGGCCAGAATACTCCTACTCCAATTATGGTGGGAGCCTATTCTCCAGGCTGAG
>JAOZLK010000111.1 GCA_029934875.1 Bacteroidales bacterium
TTTTCAGCCGGGGGCCACAGAAGGCGGTGAACGCTATTTTATCAGTGCCCGTATACGTGGGGCCAGCCCGGGAGCACAGGCGCAGATTGCGGTCGATTTCCAGGGCCAGAAAATCTGGACCAGGGGCGATCCACAGATCACCACTTTCGAACCTGGCAGGGAGTGGGCAAGCTATACTGCTTCCTGCACTGCACCAAAGGGCATGTGGACCATGTTCACCACCCTCAGGTCTGCTGGGGGGGTGGTTGAATTTGATGACGTAAGCATCAGCAGAATGGACTGACTTATTGTTGAAGCCAGCTCATATCCCTTGCCGGTACCGGCATCCATTCTGAGCCAGGTTCGAAATCTATGCCCTTGTCGCTGGGCTCGCTTTCTGCAAAGGGGCTGAATTTTTCCCAGTAGTCCGTATTCTCCTGGGTATTGTACATCACAAATGACCCCTGTGGCCCCATGATGTGATAGATCATGGGCAGTCCGCTATCCGGATGCTTTGCCCTTCGCATCTCGTCCCAGCGTTTAAATTCCATGGCCAGTTCCATGCGGCGTTCCCGGTAAATGTCCAGCAAAAGCTGGTTACCCGTTGAACTGATGTCCGGCAGTCCCACCCGGGCCCTGATGTCATGGATATCCCCACTGACAATATCACCTTCCGAAAATGTGGCACCGCCCACCGTATGGATCATTTGCCACATGGCCTCGGCACGGATCAGTTTTAACTCCGCCAAACGCATCAGTATATGGTTCTTGGGGATTTTCCGCCTGTTCTGGGTCCCATATTTATCATTCCTGTCATCGGGCAGGATGTAAAACTTCCGGTTCACCCGCATGGATTTGGACTCGTCCAGGTCAGAGATGCCCTGAGCTGCTACCGCGATACTGATCCCATCTGTATCGTATACCGGACCAATGGCTTTGTTATCTGTCTCTGCGGTGGCTTCATTGGTCGCCTTGATGATGGTTGCCCGCAGCCTGATGGTATCATCCTGGGCCAGGAATTCATTTTCAAGGTGACTGCTGGGGTTGGTATAATACCATCCGCCATCGTCCAGTGACGCGCCGGTGAGAATGGGGAAGGAGTTACCTGTATCAAAATTGGGATCATAATTGGTTTGGAATTCAAAGATGGATTCCATGCCGTTGGGATTTTTGACATCCCAGATGTCACCAAAGCGGGGCTCTAATTTGTAGGTCCCGCTCTCAATGACATCATTTGAGAGCTCATACGCATTTTCCCATTGTTCAGCGTACATGTATGCTTTGGCCAGATAAGCCTGGACGGTCCATCGGGTGATCCTTCCCCTGTTATCTGCATCCACAGATTCGGGTAAAACAGCTGCAGCATCAAGCAAATCCTTGATAATCTGCTCATATACCTGTGCCTGGGTGGAGAGTTCCACTGAGATTAATTCTTCAGGGCTGAATACATGATCCATGATGGGTAAATTTTCCCAGTTCTTAGCCAGCTCGAAATGAGCATAGGCCCTTAGAAACCTGGCCTCGGCACTCAGTCTTGCGATCAATTCGGGATTTGATTCCTTTACCGGCGATCGATCCAGGCCCTCAAGGGCCAGGTTACTCTGGTAGATGGATTTGTACATATATTCCCAGAAGGGATACAGCCAGGTGTTGTGGGAATTTACCACGATGCGGGAAAAATCTTTGTAGTGGGTATCAGATTCTACGGGTTGACCCAGCCATGAGTCATCAGTAGCCGACTCGGTCAGCACATAGTACCAGTTGATGTACCAGTATTGTTCTCCCTGCAGGATGGACTGGTAACAGCCAAAGATGTATTTTTCACATTCCGTTTCATTCTGAAAATAATTGTTCACCTCCTGTGTACCCCGGATGGGTTCATCCAGGAAATCCTGGCAGGAATGCAGAACAAGCAGTCCGGTGAGTAAAAGCGTAGGATATAGTGTATATTTCATGTTTTCTGATTTAAAAGGTGGCAGTGACTCCAAAGGAGTAGATTGTGGGATTGGGGTAGTTGCCACCCCAGTCAATGTTTTGCTCGGTAACGGACCCATATAACTCGGGTTCAAAACCCCTGTATCTGGTATATACGAAGGCATTGTCCACGCTGGTATAAATGCGAAGTTTTTTAATGCCCTTCTTCAGCGGGAGGGTATATCCAAGCTGAATGTTTCGGATCTTCATAAAGGTTCCATTGTCCATGTACAAGTCTGAAATCATCCAGTAGTTCCTGTTGCGATCATTCAGGTTCAGGATGGGGATCTTATTATGTGTTCCTTCTCCGTGCCAGCTGTCTTCCATGATCCCGGAAAAGGTGTTGGAGTTGTCTGCTCCCCAATGCCATTCCCAGAGGGTGGCATTAAAGATGTCAGCCCCAACCGAGGCGTACAGATCTATGGAGAAGTCAAATCCCTTGTATGCGGCCCTGATATTCATACCGGCCGTAAAATCGGGCTGACCGCTGCCGATGAAGGTCTGGTCCTCCTCTTCAATTTCATGGTTTCCATTGCGGTCCAGGAATATCACATCACCCGGAACAGCACTGTTCTGAAGCAGGTCCCGGTTATTTGTGGGTTTTCCATTCTCATCAAAGACAAGCTCCCCGTCAATGTTACCATTATTATCCAGGGGATTTCCGGCCTCATCCCTGACACAATGTTCATACACATCCGTCCAGTTTTGAAACAGACCACCTGTTTCATAGCCCCAGAATTGACCCACCAGCTCACCTTCCACGGTGCGGGTCAGGTAATCACCCCACCAGGCACCCAGGTAGGGGATTCCGTCGGCCAGCTCCAGTGTGGTGGTTTTAAAGCGGGTAATGTTTCCGCTCACACTCCAGGTGAATTCACCTTTATAGTCGTAGTAGCCCAGCTCGAGCTCAATGCCCCTGGATGATATGCTTCCAATATTGGACCAGACCTGGGATTCGTAGTTCGGATAGCCACTGAAAAAAGGATATTCCTTGAGCATGATCATGTCATGGGTAGTTCTGTTGTATACCTCAATGGTGGCAGTGAAGGAGTTTTGAAAGAAGGCCATGTCGATTCCGGCATTCAGATCCTCCACCACTTCCCATTTGATGTCCTCGTTGGCATACTGTTCACTGAGGGCCCCGATCCGGGTCTCTGCCTGGTCTCCCAGGACGTAGGCTCTCTGTTCAAGAGGCCAGAGGTAAACATTGGGACTCAGGGCTTTTTGGTTACCTACCCGGCCCCATCCCGCCCGAAGTTTAAGTGTACTGATCCATCCCACGTTCTGGATGAAGGATTCATTGTGTGCAGCCCAGGCCACGGAGACCGAGGGAAAGTTGGCCATTCGCTGATTCTCGGGGAATTTGAAGGAGCCATCCCTTCGGAAAGAGAAATTCAGGAAGTAAGTCTCCCTGTAGTTATACATGATCCTGGCAAGGCCGGATAACAGGGCGGTTCTGATTTCATCATTCCCAAAGGCCTGTGGTTCGTTTTCGGCAGCGTCCAGGTAACGCAGATTCGGGTTGTCGTTGGGAATGTTTTTTTTATAGCCGTACACATCCCTGATCTGGCCTTTCTCGGACACAAAACCCACCAGCACATTCAGGTGGTGCTCACCATTGAAAGTTTTCAGGTAATTAAGTGTGTTGTTGAACACGTAGCTGTAGAAATTATCCACAGTACGCGATACCGAACTTTCCTGATTGGACTCCCTGTTGTGGATGAAATAGACCGGGTTGTATGTGTCTTCCATGACCGAGCTGGCATTCAGTCCCAGCTGGGTATTAAAAACGAAATCCTTCAGAAAGCGGATATTCAGATAGGTGTTGGATTGCAAGCCCATCAGCAGGTTTTCGTCTGTCACCTTGGCGCGCTCGATCATCCCCATCGGGTTATAGGTGGTGTTATTGTAGGAGCGCTGATAGATGCTGTACCTGTTTTTGCCTTCCTGTTCCTCTTCGGGCAGGTAGACCGGGGTGGTGGGGTCCATGCTGATCATGGACCAGATATCCGGCGTGTCCTGCCAGGATTCCACCCTGGGGTAAAAATTCTGACCAAATTTGATGTTGTCGCTAAAGTGATATTCGGTATTAAAGCGGGCAGTGATTTTTTCCCAGTAACCCACATCCATCTGGGACTCCTGTCGGAAGTAGCCAATATTTGCGCTGTAACGGAATTTCTTGCTTCCTCCGTCGAAGCCCAGGTCCATTTTGTATTGAGGTGACAGTGGTCGCATGGCCTCTGACCACCAATCGGTGGTCACAGCATTGGCAATGTTTTCTTCGGAGAAGAGCTGGTATTCACCCTGGTTGGGTCTTTCATTGTAACGCTTCAGGTTCTGAATCTGCATATACTCTCTGGCACCTGCAATGGCCGGGACTGTCAACTGCTGCATGCCAAAATTTGCACTCACATTAAAATTGGATTGCCCCATTTTCCCCTTTTTAGTGGTAACCAGCATAACCCCATTGGCAGCCTGGGTTCCGTAGATGGCCGTGGCAGATGCATCCTTCAGGATTGATACGCTCTCGATGTCTTCCGGGTTCAGTTGATTGGCGTTAAAACCCACCGGAATCCCGTCCACCACAATGATCGGGTTGACATTTCCAGTGATGGAGGTTGCTCCGCGGATAAGTACCGTGGGTGTGGAACCCGGCCTGCCATCCGTATTAAACACCTGGACACCGGCTGCCATCCCTTGCAGTCCTTTGGCAAAGTTGCCGCGTGCGGTTCGGGCAATTTCATCGCCCTGGACCGTGGTTATGGAACTGGAGAGGTCCTTCTTTCGGACACTTCCGTATCCAATGGCCACCACTTCTTCCAGCCCGATATTCCCCACTTCAAGGCTGACATTGATTTCCCCTGAGGTAAGCTCTGTCTCAAAGGTCTGATAGCCCACGAATGAGAAAACCAGGATGGCATCCGGTTCTGCAAAAATGGAATATTCTCCGCTGGCGTTTGAGATGGATCCCTGTCCGGTGGTCCCTTTGATGTAAATATTTACACCGGCCAGGGGCTGATTGTTCTCATCAAGTATCCTGCCGGACACTTCTGAGGTCTGGGCATGAAGGATCATGCCTGTGGATAGGATCATCATCAGGCACAGGATGATGCTTCTCCACTTACTTTTATCATGCATAAAATAGGGTTTGGAGGGTTGGTTTAGGATAGTTTAGATTAGCTTCTAAAATATACCACAAAAACCAATTGCAATCAAATTCTTTTACATGGATCTGCCTTCTTGCCAGGTATTTTGGCAAATTTCTCCAGCATAGGAACGATATCTCCGATTCCAGTGGCCGCAGGTAAGGCCAATATTTGCTATCTTACTCTCCATGATTCTGATTTGCCTTCTTCTATTCTGTATTTCGGTAGGGGCAGAGCCTGATATAAGCGATAAAACTTCTGTTAAAGAGGCTAAAATGGAGCTTGTTTCCTTACTCTCTTCACTTGAGTTACATGTCTCGGATAGCATCATAATGAGTCCGTCTGAGATTGCGGAGGCAAAAGGATTCATTGATTCCAATAAGGCGCTCTTTGGATCGAGCAGCGAAATCATTGCGGCGAGCTTTAAGTTGGTGGAAACTTATGATGATAAAATTGGAGCACTGTGGGTAAAGGGGAGTCCCCTTGAATACTTTACAAGGGCATCTGTATCCGATAGCGATATTCACTGGCTTGTGTATACGGTGATGCAGAACATCATTGATATCACCTATACCGAAGAGAATATTATAGGGAACGAAAAGCTTTTTACTGGTTTTAAATTTGCTTCATCAGCCTATTTCCCAGGTTCGGTAGCTGCTTCGAAGGATCCCCAATCGATTCATACTGCAAAAATTAGTGCAAGCTTTCCCAAAACTTTTGGACGGAATACAATGTATTGGACAAATCCAGCCCGAAAGCCCACCGGAACTTACCTGGCCCCTGGTTCGATAGCTACGGTTAAAGTGCCACAGGCACTGGTAGGAAAAGGATACCATGTTCGGGTTGGAGGGCACTCATGGGATTTTTTCAGGCTGCCCAAAATCCGTCGTTTAGACCGTATTTCTCTTCTTTACCCTGTTAATGCAACAGAAATCAAAGTAGCTAATCCACTGGGTGGCGGAATTTATATCGAAGTACCCTACCTTTCTGAAGAGGGTATTGTGGAAATTCAGATTCAAAACGCTGTTCCTTCACCTTATTATTCTGCAAAGAGTTTTCACAGCACGAGCCTTGAGGAATGGCAGGATATACAGCGAAATCACAGCGCACCATGGGCAGATTTTCAAACCGAAAAGTTCATGATACAGGTGCCTTCAGATTGGATCTATGAATTAGACGATCCCTCAAGAATGTTGGCTGAATGGGATATGGCCATGGATGCCACCAATGAGCTGATGGGCTATGACCTTAAACGTGGTAAAGAAACCTTATTTGCACAGGTAGACCTGGATATCCCATTTGGCTTTCATGCGACAGGATATCCTGCTCTTAATACATGGTATGATCCGAATGAAAATTATGGCGGCGATTATGAGCATTATTTAATCAAAGGACCCAAAGGTGCAGCCTATTTTGAATTGCACGAAATGGGTCATGGTTATTTATTCCCAAAACTGGATACGGATATTGAGTCTACAGTGAATTTACTTCATGTTGCTGCCTTAAATCGCAAGCTGGGTTTTAGTTTAGATGAGGCCTTTAATTTATCCGCTCCCGGAGGTAATTCATACCGCACTGTTGATCAAGCGGCGGTATGTTGGATGATGCTTCCCAATTTTAAGAAGAAGCACCCTATGACTGGTCTGGAGAAGCAATATCAGCATAAGGGCCATGCCAATTATGTTGAACTTGCCCGACTTTTTGGCTGGGAGGTTCTTCATACATACTGGAGAGCATACATGCTGGAATATGAAAGCGGTGAGGAGTATAAGGCCGTAGATGGGCTTAATACTGATACCATACTCTACAGGCTTTCTCTGGCCGTAGGAGCTGATATTACACCTCTTTTCCAATTTTGGGGAGTGTATCCGGATGAACCTGAAGCATTGGCAAAAACCATCGAATCAAAGAATCTTTTGCCTTCGATGAAGATTTATAAGACCTTAAAAAAGTACCAGTCATTAATTCCTGCTGACAGGACGGCTTTTCAATATTTTGCCATGCAGTGGTGGGGTGGGGATGAAGATCTTGCGAAATCGAAGTATGCATCCATATGGGATAGCTATGATGTGCGCTATGCGGCTTTGGTTTTTGACAATGTACAGGAAATCATTGAGCACTATTTCCCTGGCGGGCCTCCTGAAGTCGTGGGTGTTGATGATACTGAAGCACCAGCCCCAAATCCCATGAGCTTTTTAATAACACCTGAAGCAAGTGGAGAGCAGTCGGTTTCCATGATGGCAAGTGAGGCAATAGACTCAACCTGGGTAGAGTATTATTTCACAAACACTTCTGGCAATGGACATCATAGCGACTGGCAGAGCAGCAGGCTGTACGTTGATACGGGCTTAGAACCGGATACCCGTTATTCCTATACAGTGAAGGCGCGGGATTATAGTCCTGCTCAAAATACAACTGAAGCTTCCGGGCCTTTTTCGGCCACGACTAAGACCATGGATACTTCTGCCCCCAGTCCTGCTCAAATGCGTATGAAAATCGCCCCAACACCAACAAGTCCATCTACGATTTACATGTTAGCGGATTCTGCATCGGACGATAGTGGAGTGGAATACTATTTCGCCTGTAAAGGCGGGGGTGGCCATCACAGCGGATGGCAGGATGATCCATCCTATACCGACACTGGACTGGAGCCAAACATGTCATATAGCTATACCGTGACGGCGCGAGATAAGAGCCCTCAGCGCAATAGTACCAGTACTTCTGTAGCCTTGTCGGCAAGCACTTCGGAAGCTGTTACTGAGCCTTATCTTGTGATGAGCAAGCCTGTTTATGCAATAGGGGAAGAAATTGTAGTTCACTTTGTAGACCCACCCGGAAAAGAATGGGGCTGGATCGGGATTTTTAGTCCACCTTCAGCTGCAGATGCCTCGCCGGGTGACGGAATCCAATTTCAGTATTTTGATGCAAGCCCCGGAGGAGGAGAAAGCTCTGGCACCCTGACTTTCACAGGAATGGCCCCGGGCAAGTACCAGGCAAGACTGCATTATGGTGATGATTATCCGATCTCGGCCCGTATCGAATTTACGATAGAATAGTTAGTGCTTCCTTTTATTCTTCTCCTTTAGGTTTGGTCCTATTACTTTCTGAAAACTACTTCGGCATTTCCAATTAATCCTGACTCCAATAAAGGGCCATCAGCCGATAGTTGATATTTAGCATTTGTTTTAGCATACTCTTTTTCTTCAGGATTTTTCAGGTCACCTACAATTCGGTTATTCCAGTTGTTAATTACCTGAACAGAGATCTTATTGCTTCCTTCTTTAAGATATTGCGTGATGTTCGTTTTGTAGGGAGGGGTCCAGATTATTCCACAATCATTCCCATTAACGGTAACACGCGCTATCTCCTGAATATCTTCGAAAACAACATATGCTTCTGCTTTTAAGGATAGCGCCTCAGAGCTTAACGAAAACGCTCTGTTGTAGGTAGCAGAACCCGAATAGTAATTGATGCCTTTATTTTCAACATCAGTCCAACTGCTAAGTTTTTCAAACTGATATATCTCAGGTGCACCCATCCTGGCATCAAAATCAACCATCCAATTGCTGCTCAGATCAATCACGTTTTGGGTCTTCTGCCTGTTAAATCCATATTGTAAATCATAGCTTAGTCCCACATCATTTTTTCCTGTGGATTTATTTCTAAAGATCACAAATCGTGAAGCCAGAGGATCCATTATTAAATCAATACTAATTCCATCTTCCACTTTTGTGTATTGCAGATCTCTTTGAATCAGGCCAGTTTCAGCATCCCATAATTCGGGAATCCTGTTTTTGTCAACCCTGAAAATACAGCTTATGTTTTGATTGCTTTTACTGCTGTTAGATATAAAATAGATATCCTCTGATTTCGTTTGCCGGTGGATGTAATCGATTTCATCGTGATCATTCTTAATTCCCTTCACCTGGAAATCGGGTGGGAGGTTCATCTCTTCCAGCACATCTTTTACAGATTTGCCCCAGTAGACTTTTCCTTTTCCATAGCTGTTTGAAAAAATGCTTTTCCCATCTGCCTTGCCCCACAATTTTTCAGCAATGGCTTTTACCTCCTCATCACAGGCAGGGTAATTTTTAAGAGAAGTACTCCGTTCTGGTTTTGTGCCAATTACGACAGCACCCTCCTTAACCAGCTTCTCCAAACTTCTTAATACTTCCAAAGAGATATCAAGCCTGTCTGGAATTTGCATCACCCTGTATGACTGTCCATGAGGTAATACCAATTCTCCGTTTTCAGTGGATAATGTTGTCGTTATAACATCGGCGTTGATGTAATCAAAATCCCGACCTGGTAATTCACCAACAATTACAGGCTTTGGTTTCCCGCAATGCAAGCAATGATCGTCATCGAATATTGCTTCCAAATTTGGGTCGATTCGCTTTGGAGGAACCAGGTTAGGTGCCTGATCTCCGTAATAAAGGCAGGCATCTCCAACAAAATTCCCCTGTCTTAGCAGGTAGGAACATCTGCTTAAATAGTCCATGAATGGTCTTGTCATTTCCCACCAGGTGGTATTTACATTAAGGTGTTCACCAGCATGATAGGCATTGCCTGGCTTGCCAACAATCTCCGGATTATGAGCGAAAGTGTGAAAAAATATCTGGTTAAGACCCTGGCAAAATGCGATATCTATAAGCTGCTTATAATCTGTTGGGCCGTGTTGCCAATGGTTCCAGCCAGTAAGTGTTTCTGACGCCACTACTTTCTTTCCGTAAATATTAGCCCCGCTTGCAGATTCTTTGGTCACCCAAAATCGTTGCATATTCCAGAATTCACCCATCGGCACATCACAATTCCCAAATGCCTTTAAAGGATCAACTCTGGGGTAACCTCCATGCCCGGCTTCAGCAAAAAGTTTCATGCCGTGTTTATTTGATATTTCTGAG
>JAOZLK010000636.1 GCA_029934875.1 Bacteroidales bacterium
CAGGCTCTATATCCACATATCCTTTTGGAAATGAACCTGCTTTGGTGGCAAAAAAAGTTTTAAAGCCAAAAGGTTTAATATTCTTAACCAAGAAGGCTAGCTCAATAGAGCGTTTTTCAGGAAAATGATTGATTACTTCAAGGGGGACATTCTTCCCGTCTGCATCATGAAGCTCCAATCCTTTCCAGTTTTTTGGATAATGTACGATGCATGAGCTTATTTCCGTTCTTTCCCAGCTTAGAGAGTTATACACAGCTACCGGAATCTGGCTTTTATTGCCCTGGGGAACTAAATTCAAAATTTCCTTACCGGCGGAATTTGCAAGAGATTTCCCAATCTGAAGAGATTTTTTATATGATGCCATATAAATACTATCGGTGACTATGCCCCGGTTGCCACCCCAACCATGATCCGGCCAGCAATTGGCTAACCACCCTTTTTCAATTTTATCTTTTGGATAAATATTTGAATTATCCAGTGCTTTTAACCACGAAAACAGGCCCTCGGATTTAAGCAGCTCATTATGGCCTTTACGCCCCATTAACAGGGCCTCTCTGTTTCCTGGTTCATCATAATATGCCCATGTCATAGGCCAATCGCCCTTCATGGTTTCGATATTCAATTCACCCTTGTCAAATATCTCACTTAAGGCTCCTTCGGCTTCCACAAAACGTATTGTAGGAGGGCTTATCTGTTTTTCCGGATCATTTTTAAAGTTTTCATTCCATGCAGAAGCAAATTTTTTCATTACAATATTCTGATTCTTTGCAAATGGAATCACCTCTGGACTGGGGGGCATATAATCAGCATTAAAATCATACAACATCGATTTTGGCATCTGACGTGGTTTGTAATAATACTCCCTCTCATTAATAAATTTTAACCAACCTGTATTGTTTACAGGATTCATCAGGCCATAGGGTACGGCATATCTGAAGGCAAACATTGGAATGGATGTTCCGTCAAGACCCTCCCAGTAATAGAATCCCCAGGCCATTCGACCCTGGATCATATAGTCAATACCTGATTTCTTTAAAATCTGGGGCAATTGATAGGTCAGTCCCGGCACATCGGTATTCATATAAAACCGGGTATCACATCCCGGGAAGTTTTCGAGTAGCCATCGCCGACCATAATAAAACTGCCTGATAAGTTTTTCCGGTCCCACATGCACCTGAAGATTTTGAATATAGCTTGCACCAAAAACGAGGCGCTTTTCCCGCATTAACTGAACCATCTCTTCTTTCCGCTCAGGGTGTCTTTCAAGAAACTCTTTTAAATACTCAATGGACTCCATGGTATATTTGAATTCAGGATTTTCCTTCATCAAATCCATTGCAGGCAGGATAAGTTCCGATGAACGGTAATCAGCGGTAATTGCCTGGGTATTGAGCCATCCCAGGTCGTTGTGGTTCGTATTTAAAATATCAAATGTACCGCCATCAAAATAATTCTTAGTGTATGGTTTTACCACCAAAGCCTGTTCAGTTTGAAAGCGGTCATCCGGGGAGTTTATTGCGAATGTCAAATTACTTTCGGCATATACCACCGGGATCCATAATTGTTGAGTGGCCACTGATGCAGCAGGTATCTCATCCAATTTTAATGTTCCGAAATTTTCTCCATCCTTCATTATTAATAATGAGGCGTCTTTGATTGCCTGGCCCGGATTTAATATTTCAATTTTTGCAGACTGAACAGGTGTTTCATTTTGTATATCATACATTTCAAATATGTTCACCTTAAAATCAGCGGAATTTACTTCTGAAAAAGCTTTTACTTTACACAGTCCGGTGTTTTTCTCTCCGGAACCATCCCAAACCGTTTCGATCTCTATCTTCAGTGAGCTGGTTTCAATCGCTTCGGCCAGGGTCAGTATTTGATAATATTCACACAAGCTGAGTTCGGCATCAATTGAAGTTCCCTCAGAAAAAACAAGTTGTACTTTTCTGGGTACCAGGTAATTTGAGGTACGCATATAGGGATCGAGCTTAAAATCAAATGGTACGGCTTTATTTACGATCCACAACTCTTTAATTTTCTGTGCTTCATTCCACTTCACGCTAATCCATGCACCCTCTATTTCATCTGCTTCCCAGCGCAGTTGTAACTTTTCATGAGCAATATTGGATGGGGGAGCCATCCATGGTGGAATGGGGAATGTGGATGATGCCTCAAAGGAAACTCCTGTAGCACTAGTTATTAAGTTTGGATTGTCATCCTGAGCAAGAATCGAAATAGATATTATAAGAGACAATACTATTGTTCCAAATGTCTTTCTTTCATTCATGGTCATCATATGTTTCATTAGTAACTACACTGCCTTGCTTCCTCAGAAAATGCCATGATTAATTTCGGATCAGCTTCAAAAAAATGATCCGAAGGCGAGAGGATGAATCCTCCATTTTTACCGGCAGCTTCAAAACACCTGCGAACTTCTTTTCTGGTTTCATCCTCCGTACATCCTGTGAAAAAATGAAACTGATCGAATCCGCCAATCATGCAAACTTTATCTCCTATGCGCTGTTTTGCTTCCTCCAGTCGTGTATCTCCTCCCATTGAGGGGGGCGTAAATGTTTCCATTGCATCCGGTTTCATCGAAGCAATATCTTCAAGAATTGGCATCATTCCGCCACAGGTATGATATACTATTTTCTGTCCTGCTTCATGTGCAGCACCAATGAGCTGAGCATCGTAGGGTGCTACAAAATCATTAAATATTTCAGGAGAAATAACAGTTGTAGAAGCATCACCACCCCCAAGCTCAAGGATATCGTATTTTGCCCCTGCGAGGGATTCAGTAAAAATTCTTTTTCTTTCCATCAGTAATTTGAGCAGTGTGTGAACCCATTCAGGATCCAACAAAGCAGACAGAATGAGATTCTCTGATCCGAACATACATGACGCATCCTGCCAGCACCCAGGTTGTCCGAAGCCATCAAAACAGGGGATATGCCCCCTGATCAGTCCTCTCGCTCCGTAATCATCTGCTGCCCTGTTAATCGCATCAACATCACATTTGGGGGCAGGCATATATTTGGCAATAATATCAATATCCGACTT
>JAOZLK010000637.1 GCA_029934875.1 Bacteroidales bacterium
CAGGGGCAGGTTGGTGTTATAAAAATAAGACCTTATAAACAATTGAATAAAATTAGTCCGGAAAATCTCAGTCTAAGCGTAAGCCAAAGTTGGATTCTTAATATACTTATTATCTTCCTCTTATTGATTTCCCTTTTTTATAACCAGCAGGTCTTCGAACTGGAGAACATCCGCTATCCGAGAATCCTCGGCTGAAAGTCAGTGGCAAAATAAAAACAGATGATCTACGGGGTGCCCAAGGAGTTTGAGTAGTTTCAGGATTGCAACAGGTAAACAAGTATATTTGCTCAACAAAACTTTTTAAGATGAATAAATCAGCTACTTTCCTCGTAACATTTCTGACCTGTATGACAATTACAGCAGGATCGTTATCTGGCCAGGCCCCCCAGGCAGGTACCATCACCTACCAGCAGGTCTTGCACTACTCTTTTGAGAACATCGAGAAAGCACATGGAGACTCCCAGCAGACACAAGATTGGATTACCTCACTACCCAAGGAGGGGATTACTGTTCAAATGCTAAACTTCAACAGCAAGAAAGCACTGTTTGAGGAGGATGACTCGGAAAAGGAAGCTACCCCTCCCGGACTGCAACGGGCCATCATGTACGAAAGCTCACTTAAACCAGCCAGTCCGGTCGTGCAAAAAGTGTATTATGACTTTGAAAAGAACCAGAGGCTGGAGCAACTGGAATACATGACCCGCTTCTTCCTGGTACAATCGGAGATTGAAGCCGTGGCCTGGAAGCTTGGCAGCGAAAAGAAAAAGGTGCTGGAGTATACCTGCATGCGTGCTACTGGGACCCTGGACGATCAGGAGATCGTGGCCTGGTTCTCCCCCGAAATCCCGGTATCGCTGGGGCCTTCCGTTTTTGGCGGATTGCCCGGTCTGATCCTGGCCGTGGAACGAAACGGGGAAACAGCCTATGTGGCCACATCGGTGAATCTGAACCCTCCTGCCGAAGAATCCATGGTGAAACCTGATAAGGGTAGCAAGGTGACTCAAGAGGAGTTTGCAGCCATCCGGGAGGAAAAAGAAAAAGAGCGGAAAGAGAATTCACAGGAAGAAAACTATCATAGATAGATTGAATTATACTGAAAAAATGAGACCTGCTTTTCTATCCATCCTGCTTGTGGCGGGAACATTGCTTGCAGCAGCTCAGACACCCCTGGGCGGGACTGTGGTATATACCAGGAGCACTACCTATACCATCAATCCCACGGGTAATGCTGAGTGGGATGCCTATGCCAAGAGCCTGCCCACTGAAGGGAAATTTGAAAAGACACTCTACTTCACCAGCGATGCATCCCTCTACGATGAATCTGCCCTGGAAAAGGAGGAAGTCTCCATACCCCAGCAAAAGGCTATGTTTTTTGCCACCTACGGGGAGCCCCCGAAGCCCTCCCTGAAATCACTTTATATTAATTTCCAGGAAGAGAGCAAGACCGCCCTGCAGGAGTTTATGACCCGGGAGTTCCTGGTGGAATCAGAATTGGAAAATAAGGGATGGAAGCTGGATCCCGCCCGGAAGAAAATCGGGGAATATGTCTGTATGAAAGCAAGCATGATCCTGGAAGGTGATACGGTGACCGCATGGTTTGCTCCTGAAATTCCGGTGCCTGCAGGACCCGCTGAGTATTATGGTTTGCCAGGCATTGTTCTGGCAGTGGAGCGCCTTGGAGAAACCATCCTGCTGGCCACCTTCATCGATCTGACACCCCCTCCGGCAGAGCTGCTTGTGAAACCTGATGCGGGTAAAAAGACATCTCCCGAAGACTTTGAGAGCATCGTGAAAGAGAAGTTAGAGGAGTTTAAGAAGAATGGCCAGTCCAAATCAGATTATTATCATAAATAGCATGAGTATCACCCTCCTGAATAAGAGACTTGTACTGATTCTCCTCGCAGTGGCACTGGCAGGTCCGCTAATCGCGCAGCATGCCCTGACCGGAACAGTAAGTGATCAACAGGGGGAAGCATTGGGCTATGCCACGGTGGCATTATTGAATCCCATAGACTCCATTCTGAACTATTTCGGGGTGACCAACAGCGAAGGATCCTTCCGGATCAGAAATATCAAAGAGGGTGACTACCTGCTGCAATACTCCTTTGTGGGCATGAAGACCCTGTATAAAAATTTATCCATTCCCGCTTCCGGAGGAGAAGACCTGGGGACTCAGGTCCTTGCCCCAAATGCCCTGGAAGAGGTAAGCATCATCGAGGAATATATCCCTATCACCTTCAAAAGCGATACTGTAGAGTTCAATCCAAATGCATACAATACCAAAAGCCATGCAGTGGTGGAGGACCTGTTAAAAAAGATGCCCGGCATCGAGGTGGATGAAGCGGGGAATATGAAGGCAATGGGCGAAGATGTGGTCAATGTGCGTGTGGATGGCAAGGAGTTTTTTGGTAAAGATCCCAAGATGGCCACCAGGAACCTGCCTGCAGATGCCATTATGAAGGTCCAGGTGTATGACAAAAAATCGGATGAATCTGAGTTCACCGGGGTAGACGATGGGGTCAGGGAACGGACCATCAACCTGATGTTGAATGAGGACCACAAAAAAGGCTATTTTGGAAACGTGGAGGCAGGAATAGGAACGGATACCCGATACAGCGCGGACGGTAAGATATACCGTTTCTCTGAGAAAATTCAAAGTGCCTTGCTGGGCATGGCCAACAACATCAATGAGTTCGGATATACGGGAAATCATGGAAAAGAATGGGGGGCCAGGGTGGAAGGTGAGAACCAGTCCATGGCCGGTGGACTAAACCTGAGTTACAATGCCGAAGGAACAAACCGTTATTTCCTCAGTTACCTTGCCAGCACTAACAAAAAAGTGCTGGAAGAAAAAAGGACCACAGAGAACTATTTGCCAGAAGGGACCTATTACCAACAATCCATGGTAAATGAAGAGGAGAGAACTACACCACACAAGTTGAACATGGGGGTTCGGCATAAATTCAACGAACAGCATAACCTCATTCTGGATGGAGATCTGAGCATTTCTTCAAACAAATTGTCCAGTGAGGGGCTGACCAATACAGGGCTTGAAGATGCA
>JAOZLK010000112.1 GCA_029934875.1 Bacteroidales bacterium
AAGTGAAAGTAATCATTTTATGCAAATTTGATTAATTTTGTGGGGCAAAAACAGGAACAGACCGCACATGAAAATCTCAATTCTTTTTTTCTCATGTTTCATTCTTGCAGGCTCACTTGCATGGGGACAACCAGGCTCAGGTGACGATTTGCTAAAAAGGCTGAGTGGTGGTGGCGAACACGATCAGGTACAGATTCAAAGCGATTCTTTACTGGATGTGAATTACTATAAACTGATGGCGGTTAACAGCAAGGTAAGGGGTGTTCCGGGTTACCGGATTCGTATTTTCTCGGAGAGCGGGATCGGGGCAAAGGAGGAGCAACAGCGCATCAGGGCGAGCTTCCTTTCAGAATTCCCAGAGATTGATGCCTACTACAGGTACGATGAACCCTATTTCAAGGTATATGTTGGTGATTGCAGGACCCGCAGCGAGGCGCTGAAACTGTATGACCTGATTGAAGATGAATTCCCCAATCCAATCATCCGGGAGGACTATATCCATATTAAATGATAGACCAAATCAAGCATAAATGCGGTATTGCAATGGTGCGCTTGTTGAAGCCCCTGGAGCATTACCAGCTGACTCATGGTTCATGGCGATATGGGCTTGAGAAGTTATATCTTCTTATGGAGAAGCAGAGGAACCGGGGTCAGGACGGCGCAGGAATCGTAAGCCTGAAGATGAATACCCAACCCGGAATGAAGTACTTCAACCGGCAGAGAGAAAATGGTTCCGATGCTATAAGCACCATCTTTGGTAAAATTTATAAGGATTATGCCAAGGCTGAAAGAAAGAACCCGGGGGCATTTAATGATCCCCAGTGGGCCAAGACGAATCTTTCCTTTGCAGCTGAAGCCTACCTGGGTCACCTGCGCTATGGCACCTTCGGTTCGAATTCAGTGGAGAACCTTCATCCGGTAATGCGGCAGAACAACTGGAAGACAAGGAACCTGGTTCTGGCAGGGAATTTCAACCTGACCAATGTGGATGAGCTCTTCGCAAGGTTGATCGATCTGGGCCAGTTTCCCAAGGACTATTCAGACACCGTTACCATGCTTGAAAAAGTTGGACATTTTCTCGAGAAAGAGAACCAGGAATTGTTTGACACCTTCAAATCCAAGGGGTACAGCAACCGGGACATTACCGATCAAATTGCCAAAAACCTGGATGTGGGCAAGGTCCTGAGTGAAGCAAGTAAATACTGGGATGGGGGCTATGCGGTGGCTGGAATGATGGGGCACGGCGACATTTTTGCCATGCGCGATCCCTGGGGAATCAGGCCGGCCTTCTATTACCACAACGATGAAATTGTGATTGTCACCTCCGAAAGGCCTGCTATTCAGACAGCAATGAATGTGAAATTTGACGAGGTGAATGAATTGCCCCCGGGTCATGCGCTGGTGGTAAAAAAGGATGGGGAGATTCGAGTCGAAAGAATACGCAAAGAGGAGGAAAAGAAATCCTGTTCCTTCGAACGAATTTACTTTTCCAGGGGCTCTGACCGGGAGATATACCGGGAGCGCAAAAAACTGGGCGAACTTCTTGTCCCCGATATCCTCAGGGCCATCGACAATGATGTGGATAATACAGTCTTTTCCTTCATTCCAAATACTGCCGAATCGGCTTTTTACGGGATGGTGAAGGGCATCGAAGAATACTCCATCAGCCAGAAGCTGGAAAAACTTAAAAAGCTGGATGGGAAATGTAGCCAGGAAGAGATTGTAAAGATTATGAGCGGCCGTGCCCGCATTGAAAAGGTTGCCGTTAAGGACTTGAAACTGAGAACCTTCATTTCGCAGGATAAGGGTCGCAAGGACATGGTTAGCCATGTTTATGACATTACCTATGGATCGCTTCGCCGTGGGGAGGACAACCTGGTGATTATTGATGACAGCATTGTCAGGGGGACCACCCTGAAACAGAGCATCATAAAGATTCTGGACAGGCTCGATCCAAAACTAATTGTAGTGGTTTCTTCATCGCCGCAGATCAGGTATCCCGACTGCTATGGGATCGATATGGCCAAACTGGGCGATTTCATCGCTTTCCAGGCAGCAATCGAACTTCTCAAGGAAAATGAAATGGAGCATGTGATCAATGAGGTGTATAAGAAGTGTAACCTTCAGAAGGATCTGCCCAAGGAGGAGTATGTGAACTATGTGAAGGATGTATATAAACCTTTTACCGATGAGCAGATTAGTGCGAAGATTGCAGAAATGCTTACAGATTCAAGCATTAAGGCGGAGGTGAAGATTGTCTACCAGGGCATTAAAGGGCTCCACGAGGCTGTGCCCGATGATAAGGGTGACTGGTATTTTACCGGTGATTATCCCACCCCGGGGGGTAATAAGGTGGCCAGTACGGCCTTCCTTAATTACATCCACGGAGTCAACACACGGGCCTATTAATTGCCCCTCTTACTGATATGGAATCTTTTTGTCAGGCGAGCCAGCTTCAGGTCTCTCCGGCGTATATTCTTAATTCTTTGCAGCTGTTTGGGCATGTAGTTCATCACATGGCGCACGACTTTGGCTTTATAAAGATCGTTCAGGGTGATCATGATTCCGGTCTCTTCCACATCCCCGAAACCCTGATTTAAAACGGTCCCAAAGGTTCTCATGGAGGGTGACAGGTTCATGTAGGCATTGATAAGCGGTGGAATGTTCTCGCCGTAGGCTCTTACCTCTTTTGAGAGTATTTTGTAATCTTCCGAATATTCCTGTCCGGTAAATATGGCGGTAAGCCTTGCCCGGTCAGTGGCCATCTTCAATGGGTTCTTGGGGATAACCAGTCCATCGTAGTCGGGGAAATGCTTGTTCAGGAAAAAGAGGATCATATCCCTGGCCATCTGGTGATAGTGAAGGTACATGGTAACCTTTCCGAACATGTACTTTTTCTCCGGATAATCAAGCATCAGGGTACCCAGGCCGTCCCATAAGTTGTCGAGGGCGTATAATCCTTTGCGTCGCAGCTGGGTTGACTGGTATTTGGGCTGAACAAAGGAGCGACCCAGCTCGATCATATGCGGAAGATAGTCCTGTATGAATTCATCGGAGAAGTCGAATAGCTTTGAGGTTGCCAGCCGTACATTGCCCTTTTTCATACAATTACCAGTGCCGCAAATAAGAAAACGGTAGCCTCCCAGGATGGCCTTCTCATCCGGATCCCAGACAATTAGTTGCTGGTATGAATCTTCACCGGTGTCGTATTCGTCCAGGTCGCAATCCAGCCCGGTACCCCCGCCGGCAGCCCGGAAAGACAGCTCCCTGAGCCTGCCTATCTCCCGCATCGTATTCGGGGCATTGCCCGCATTGATGATATAAATTTTGTTGCCAGCCTTATTGGTTTTCCTGATGAAACGTTCATTTGTAAGCTCATCTTTCAGGGTTTCAAGGGGAACGGGAGGAATAATATTCTTCATTTTCATGATGAGGGGCTTTCGTTTTTAATATAACTGAATTCCCTTTTCGGGTCCTCGGCAATGATGTAGACATGATCTTTAACAAGCTGGGCCCATTCCTGGGGCGTGTGCCTCTTGTCGAAGGTTTTATAGGGAATGGCTTTCCCAAAAGTAAGTGCGAAATGTTGGTTCCTGTGTTGGTAGGATTCATTGGGCAGGAAGAACATCTCAAGGTTTGCTTTGATTCCCAGAAAGTTACGAATGTTTGCCAAATTGTAAAAGAAAGATGTGCAGCGACCAGATACGTGAATGGGTACGATGGCACGCTTGCTCAATTTTGCCTTGGTAATGATGCTTTTTTGCCACTCGGGGTCTCTTATCAGTCCTTTTTTTCGCCTGGATACCAGGCCGGCCGGGAAAGTCATCACCTGTTCATCCGATTCAAAGATCGCATTGATACGGCGTACATTCTCCATGGCCTGGGCCCCGTGCTTATTGACGGGTACAAAGGTTCCGTCCATGTTGTCTACCTTTGTAAGCAGGTCATTGACAAGTGCTTTTATATGAGGGTAGACTTTGCTTAATTCAACAAGAATCATCATCCCGTCAAATCCACCCAGTGGATGATTTGAGGCAAAGATGAAGCGTTCGTCCTCTTTCAGATTCTCTTTTCCCACCACATCCAGGGTCACATTGAAAGCCTCCTTGCAGGCTTGCGCGAAGGCAACATCCTTTTTGTAGCCATGGTTGAAAAGTATGGGATCGTTGAAGAAGTCAATCTTCAACATCCTTGACAGGGTGCGGAATACAAAGGGGGGGATCCATCTTCCGACCCTGGGATTTTTGTCTATGAAAAGATCACGGAGGTTGATGGCTTTGAAATTCTTTTTGTGCGTTGCTTCATCCATTGGATTAACAAAAGTATTAAAAAATTCCCGGCTACCTTCGGCTGAAAGTTATTAACAAAGTGGGAAAAAGTGGGGTAAAATGGATCAAAGTGGTGAAAAAGTGCTATTTTTACGATCAAACTCGCTGAATACCTATGGCAAACTTCATCGGAGACTATACAGTAAGGCTGGACCCGAAGGGCAGGCTTTCCTTTCCCGCTGCTTTCAAAAAGCAGATCAGGGAGGCTCTCCAGGATGGTTTTGTTTTGAAGCGGGATGTGTTTGAGCCCTGCCTGATTATGTACCCCATGGAGGAGTGGGAGAGGCAGAATAAAATTATCAGGGCCAGGACCAATCCTTACAACAAAGAGCATGCTCGTTTTTTAAGGATGTTTTTTTCCGGAACTGCCGAAGTTTCGCTGGATGCCAACAACCGTATGCTGATCCCCAAGCGATTGCTTGACTACGCCGGAATCGAAGCTGAGGTGGTCATGGCGGGACAGTCCGGGAAGATTGAGATTTGGGATTCAGGGAAATATGGTGGTGTTAGTGAGGTCGATGAGGACTTTGCAGCCATGGCTGAGAAAATTTTAGGAGGAACATTTGACGAAGCGGATACATAATGGGCTACCACAGGCCGGCGCTGTTGCATGAAAGCATAGAAGGATTAAATATCAGGCCAGGGGGGATATACGTGGATCTGACCTTTGGTGGAGGGGGGCACTCTCTCGAAGTTCTAAAAAAGTTGGGTAAAAAAGGAAGGCTTGTTGCATTTGATCAGGATCAGGATGCTCTTTCCAATGTTCCGGAGGATAAGCGGATTACTTTTGTCGGGGCAAACTTCAGATATTTAAGAAATTACCTGAGATACCATGCCATTGAAAAGGTTGACGGAATACTGGCAGACCTGGGTATCTCATCTCACCAGATTGACATTCCTGAAAGAGGTTTTTCATTTAAATCAGATGCCGGACTGGACATGCGCATGGATGTTCGGGGCAAAGTCACTGCCGCACAGGTATTGAACACCTACTCCCTCCAGGACCTGAGCTCGATCTTCAGGAACTATGGGGATATAAGCAATGCCTGGTCGCTTGCTACAGCTATTGAGGGCGCCCGGACCGAGCATGCCCTGGATACCACGGGTGACCTGGAGATTGCGCTTAAGAAATTTATTCCCAGGGGGCAACCAAGTAAATTCCTTGCAAAGGTGTACCAGGCCCTTCGGATCGAAGTGAATGCCGAGATGGATGCGCTGAAGGAGATGTTGCTTCAGACCACCGGGGCCCTTGCCACTGGAGGAAGACTGGTGGTAATCACCTATCACTCCCTGGAGGACAGGCTTGTGAAGAACTTCATACGCTCTGGAAACCTGGAGGGAGAGATAAAAAAAGATTTTTACGGTCGCCAGCAAACTCCCTGGAAACTGGTAAACCGAAGTGTCATTACCCCTGGCAGCGAAGAGCTTGAAGAGAACAACAGGGCCAGAAGTGCAAAGTTAAGAATAGCAGAAAAAGTCGAATAATGGTGAAAGAGGCTAAAAAGGTTGAATTTGACACCACCCTGGAAGAGGGTGGTAAGGCCTTTTCCCTGCGGGACCTTCTGGATGGAAATGTGCTCACCCGCCAAACGGTAATCAGGCAGTCGCGTTTCATTCTGCTACTGGTACTTGTTGCTTTTCTCTCCATCGCAAACCGAAACCATGCTGAAAAGACTGTGATCCGGCTTAGCCGGCTTCAGAGTGATGTGAAGGAATTGAGGGCGCAGTCCATCACTATTTCCTCCGACCTGGTACGAATGAGCCGGCAGAGTGAAGTGGTGAGGTTGGTAGACAGGTATGAGCTGGGCTTGAAGGAGAATCTTGAACCACCAAAGAAACTGATAGATACAGGCGAATAAGATGTCTTTGAAACGCGACATACTGATACGTGCCTCACTGGTTTACATCCTCATGCTGGTGGTGGCCCTGCTGATCTTTGCCAAAACCATGCATCTCCAGTTTTTCGAGAAGGATAAGTGGGCGCAGGAAGAGAACAGCACCGTTCGCCATAAGGTGATTGAGCCCAACCGGGGGAATATTTACTCGGTTGATGGTCGCCTGCTTGCTGTGTCGGTACCTTTTTATGAAATACGGATGGATTTCAAATCCGAATCATTCAGTGATGATATTTTTTACGGAGGAGTCGACCAGCTGTCCAAAGCGCTCTCCTCTACCTTCAAGGATCGTCATTGGTCGACCTATAAACGGGAGCTTGTAAGGGCCCGGGAGAAAGGGGAGCGCTACTACCTGGTCAAAAGGAATGTAAGCTATACCCAGTTGCAGCAAGTGAAGAAGTTTCCCATATACAAGGAGGGCCGTTTCAAGGGTGGGGTGCAATACATCCAGTCCAGCAGAAGGGTAAGGCCCTATGGAACGCTTGCATCAAGGACAGTGGGATACACAATGAGCGGGAACCTGCGAAGCGTGGTGGGTATAGAAGGTGCTTATGAGACCGAATTGAAGGGTGTCGAGGGTTACCGCCTTATGAGAAAAATCCGCGGAGATATCTGGATGCCCATTAATGATGCCAAGGAGATCGAACCCGAAGACGGCTACGATGTGGTCACCACCATCGATCTGGATTTGCAGGATGTGGCACATAATGCACTTCGCACCCAGCTTCTCAGGCATGAAGCCGACCATGGAACGGTCGTACTCATGGAGGTGGAAACAGGAAAAATACGGGCCATTGCCAACCTGGCCAGAAATGAGGCTGGCCATTATAGCGAAGATTATAACTATGCCATTGGCGAAAGCACGGAGCCGGGTTCAACCTTTAAGCTGGCATCGATCATCGCCCTGCTTGAGGATGGGTATGTAAAACCCGATGACATTGTGGATGTGGGTGACGGGGTTACCTACTATTATGGTGAAAAGATGGAAGACAGTGGGGATGAGGGCCTTGGTGAGATTACGGTCCAGCATGCCTTCGAAGTCTCCTCAAATGTGGGTATTTCATCCCTGGTTAATGAAAACTATAAGGAAAAACCGGAACAGTTTGTGGACCGGATTTACGGCATGGGCCTGAACCGGAAACTGGACATCGGGATACGGGGAGAAGGAAAGCCGGAAATAAAGTATACCGATAGTGAACTCTGGTCGGGACTTTCATTGCCCTGGATGTCCATCGGATACGAGGTGAGAATGACTCCCCTCCAGATTCTTGCATTTTACAACGCAATCGCCAATGACGGAAAAATGGTTAAGCCCATTTTTGTTGAACAGATGCGTTCCCATGGCAAGGTGGTCAGGGAATTCCAGACCGAAGTGCTGAACAGCCATATTTGTTCCCGTGAGACCCTGGCACAGGTCAGGGCAATGATGGAGGGCGTGGTTGAAAACGGAACCGCCAGGAACCTCTCCAACAGTCACTATAAGATAGCAGGTAAAACAGGGACCGCCCAGGTTTCACTTAGCAAGGAGGGTTATACCAAGTCACTCTACCAGGCCTCTTTCGTGGGTTACTTCCCCGCTGATAAGCCCAAGTACAGCTGCATCGTGGTTGTCAATGCCCCCTCCAAACATATTTACTACGGGAACCTGGTGGCGGGCCCGATTTTTCGCTCGGTTACCGACCGGATCTATGTGCGGGAGTATGATATGCATGACAACAGCATTGAAGCGGTCCAAAATGAGGCTCAGGTTCCCTTTTCCAAAAGTGGAATGCGGGTGCCACTTGAAAATACATATTCCTACCTGGGGCTTCCCCTTCTGCAGAATGATGCGACGGGATCGTGGGTTTCAACCAGGAGCTCACCTTCGGGCATGCTTCTCAATGATCGGTCGATCACCGAGGCGCTGGTACCAAACGTGGTGGATATGGGATTAAAAGATGCGCTTTACCTCCTGGAATCCAGTGGAATCAGGGTGGTAGTAAATGGTCGTGGTACGGTCAGGCAGCAATCGGTACAGGCCGGGGTAAGGATCAGCAAGGGTATGGAGCTACGCTTAAGCATGAGCATTAAAGGGGGATAATGAAACTGGAAGCAATCATACAGGATCTGGGAGCCGTAGAAGTTACGGGTTCGCTTGCTGTGGAGCCGGGTGGAATCAGCTTTGATTCACGAAAAGTGGCTGACGGTGATCTTTTTGTTGCTATTCGTGGTACTGGTTTTGACGGACACAAGTATATTCCGGATGCCATTGCTTCAGGTGCTGTAGCAGTGGTCTCAGAAGAGGATCCCCTGGAAGCTTACCCCGGAATTGCCTGGGTGAAATCCTCAGGATCGAGGGAGGCGCTTGCACTGATGGCTTCATCATTTTATGCTCATCCTTCCCGTGATCTCCACCTGGTGGGAATTACCGGCACCAATGGCAAGACCACCATTGCAACACTGCTTCACCGCATCCATACCGATATGGGATTCAAGGCCGGCTTACTCTCCACCATCCGTGTTGTGATCGGTGAGAAAGAGTATCCAGCTACCCACACCACCCCGGATCCTGTTCAGCTCAATGCTTACTTCAGGAAGATGGTTGACCTGGGATGTGGCTACTGCTTCATGGAAGTCTCATCCCATGCCATAGACCAGGATCGCATCAGTGGACTCGATTTTAATGGCGGGATTTTCACCAACCTCACCCGCGACCACCTGGATTATCATAAAGATTTCAAGAGCTACCTGGATGTGAAAAAGCGTTTTTTCGATGAGCTGCCTGCAGAAGCCTTTGCACTGGTGAATGGGGATGACAAGAACGGGCAGGTGATGTTGCAGAATTGCAAGGCCAAAAAATACAGCTTCAGCTTGCGTTCCGGGGCTGACTTCAAAGGCAGGGTGAGGGAGATGCTTATGGAGGGTTCTTTCCTGGAGATTAATGGAAAAGAGGTCTGGGTGAAGCTACCCGGACGATTTAACGCCAGCAACCTGCTTTGTACATATGCAGCATCTGTATTGTCGGGCCAGGATCCCGAGGATGTAATTACCGAACTGAGCAGGGTCGACCCGGTGAAGGGAAGGTTTCAGATTGTCCATTCGAAAAAGGGGGTGACCGGGGTGGTTGACTATGCTCATACACCCGACGCATTGAGGTCTGTACTGGAAACCATCAGGGAAGTTAATATTTCCGCAGGTGAAGTAATTACCGTGGTGGGAGCAGGGGGCAACAGGGACCAGGGCAAACGACCCCAGATGGCAGGTATTGCCGTGGAGGCCAGTTCTAAAGTAATCCTCACTTCTGATAATCCCAGGAATGAAGATCCCGAGCTTATTCTGGACGACATGATGGAAGGGGTTCCGGTTTCTGCCAGGGAACGGGTGCTGCGAATTGTGAATCGTGAAGAGGCCATCCGTACGGCCTGTATGCTGGCAAAAGCCGGTGATATTATCCTGGTGGCAGGGAAGGGCCATGAGGATTACCAGCTTATTGGGAATAAAACTATGCCTTTCGATGATATGCATATACTCCAACAAAATATAAACTGAGACTGAATGCTCTACCACCTGTTCACATATCTCGAGCAATTTGATTTTCCGGGGGCCGGAATGTTCGAATACCTGACAGTCAGAGCCTCCTTTGCTGTGATTACTTCCCTGGTGATATCAATGATTATAGGCAAAAGGGTTATCAACCTTCTTCACAGGAAGCAGATCGGCGAATCGGTAAGGGACCTGGGACTTGAGGGTCAATCCGCAAAACAGGGTACCCCCACCA
>JAOZLK010000113.1:0-6443 GCA_029934875.1 Bacteroidales bacterium
GTAAGATCAAGGAAGTAATCCTTCCTGCAATAATATTCCAAAGAGGGTGTTCTCAACAGGACATCCTCTTCTGTTTTCAAAGGGGCAGCCTTTTGTTATATTTGTAGAAATAATGATGCGAATTCCATATATTATTGCAATACTTCTAGTAAGCCTGGGTCTCAGTAAGGGGTGTGAAAATGATATTGAGCGAATTAACCTCTTAACCAGCGACATGGAGGCTCCCACAATAAGTGGTAGCAATGTGAATGTGATTTACAGTGATTCAGGCAAGGTAAAGGTTCAGATTCTGGCCGCTACTTATGAGCAATACCCAAAAGCGGAAAGACCTTATATGGAATTCCCCGATGGCATGGAGGTCTTCTTTTACAACGACTCCATGAAAATGGAATCAGCGATCCGTTCCGACTATGCCATCTATTATTCGGAAGAAAAACTCTGGCACGCAACCGGAAATGTTGAGGTCCAAAAATATAGCAGCGGCGACGCTCTGAATACTGAGGAATTGTATTGGGACGAAGAGAAAGAGCTGATTTACTCCGATGTGTACACAAAGGTGCAGAACCAGGACGGAACTTTTTACGGAAAAAGAGGATTTGAAGCTTTCCAGGACTTTTCGAACTGGCAGTTAAAAGGAACAAGCGGAACAGTAAATGTACCAAATGAGGAGTAGCGCTTCCGGCATATTCGAGGTGGTCTGGTTTGTACTTGGAGGGCTTATGCTTTTTATGGGAGTGGATGTAAGCATGAGTGAGGGAATCGATGATAGCTGGTATTACTTTTTGTTCTCCATCCTTGCATTCGGAATGTACCTTCTAAGAAGAAACATGCGCATCAGGCGACCCTAAAAAGAATATATTGGCACCTATTATCCTCATTCTGATTTCAATTGTATTCTCGGCCTTTTTTTCAGGGATGGAAATAGCCTTTGTTTCATCCAACAAGTTGCGCATTGAAATTGACCGTAAGCAACAGAAATTCCTCTCGGGCATTGTCTCATATTTCCTCAAGCACCCTTCAAGATACATTGCCACCATGCTGGTGGGAAACAATATTGCCCTGGTCATATATGGAATAGCATTTGCCGGCCTTCTGGAGGAACCCATCAGATCCGCCCTCGGCAACGGCTCAGAAGCAACTATTCTGCTGATCCAGACCCTCATATCAACCCTGATTATTCTGCTCACGGCCGAATTCCTCCCAAAAACAATCTTCAGGATCAATCCCAATAATTCGCTTCGCCTGTTCAGCGTTCCAATCCTGATATTTTATGTCCTGCTATTCCCGGTTACCATTCTTACAATCGGCATTTCCAATTTCACCATGAGATATCTGTTAAGGATCAGGCCGGACAGTCCTTCCAAAGAGCCGGTATTCAGCAAGGTGGACCTTGATCATTTTATTACCACCCAGCAGATAGAACAGGATAAAGGAGGTGAAGAACCGGAAGATCTGAAGATATTCAAGAATGCCCTGGAATTCTCCGGACTGAAAATCAGGGATTGCATGATCCCCAGGACGGATCTAATTGCACTTGAAGAAGATACCTCGGTGGAAGACCTGGCCAGGCGCTTCGTGGATACAGGGCTCAGCCGAATACTTATTTACAAGGAGACCATCGATAATGTAATCGGGTATGTGAATTCCAAGGATCTTTTTAAAAAACCGGATCGGCTTAAAACCCTTTTGAAACCCATACAGATCGCTCCGGAGGCCCTGCCTGTAAACAAGCTCCTGACCGGTTTTATCAAAGATGGAAAAAACATAGCTGTGGTGGTGGATGAATTCGGAGGCACCTCGGGTATTATTACAACCGAAGATATTATTGAAGAAATTGTCGGAGAGATTGAAGATGAACACGACAGCAGCGACCTGATGGAAAAGCAGCTTGATGAGCGTAGATACTTGCTTTCGGGCCGCCTGGAGATTGATTACCTCAATGAGAAGTACCTTTTGGCCATTCCCAACTCCGAAGAATATGAAACCCTGGCAGGGTATATCATCTATAATTACGAAAGTATTCCGGAGAAGAACACCACAGTTTCTATTGATAACTACCTGATTACCATCACTAATGTGAGTTCAAATCGCATCGAGGAGGTGGATCTGAAAGTACTCGATTCCTAGAAGTACAAATTTCAGCTTAGGGATTGCTGTTAAACCTCCAAATATTACTATATTCGTACGCTCAAAATTTAAGCTATACATACACATAATCAGAATGATAAATGGCCACACTACAGAATATTAGAAACAAGGCAGGATTGCTGGTAGCCGTCGTAATCGGGCTTGCACTTTTTGCATTTATATTGGGAGACATGATGGGTGGAGGATCCTCAAGAGGAGGCAATAATGTCGCTGAGATAGCAGGAAAATCTATCGAAGCAAGGGATTACATGAACCGGGAACAAAACCTTCGTGAATTTTACGAGATGAATGCAGGCGGACAGGGCCTGGATGAGGAACTTGAGCGTCAGATCCAGCAGGAAACCTGGAGAAGGCTTGTAAGAGAGACCATCATGGAATCATCATACACCAGCCTTGGCATCAATGTAAGCCCGGATGAACTGAAAACAATGGTAACCGGTGACCAGTCGATGGGCATGGCAGCCAATCCTTCACTGAGTCAACCCCACCCCATTATCAGGCAAATGTTTTCCAATCCTGAAACAGGTCAGCTGAACCGGGCTGTGATGACAAACTATTTCACTGCCCTGGATAATCCACAGTTTGCCCAGGAGAAAAAGAGGTGGTTATTCATTGAGAACGAGATTGTGAGTGAAAAAATGAACGAGAAGTATTTCAGCCTGGTCAGGAAGGGATTTCAACCCTCCTCCCTTGATCTGAAAGACTACGCCACCGAGAGTGCCAAGAGTGCAGATTTTGCATATATCTCCAGACCATTTTCAGAGATATCCGATGAGGAGATCACTTTCACCGAGACAGATCACAAAAACTATTATAAAACTCACAAGGAAAGGTACAAGCAGCAGGCATCAAGGACCTTCCAATATGTGGTTTTTGAAGTTGAACCCAGCGAAAATGACGTGGAAAGCGCCAGGTACTGGACATCCCAGGTTTATCCTGAGTTTACCAGGACTCCAGGTAATGAGGTTCCCCGTTATGTGAACGGAACTTCGGACGAGCCTTTCGATGTCAGGTACTACACCCTTGAAGAGCTTCCCGAGCTAATCCGCGATTCTGTCACTAATGCATCCACTGATAAAGTAATGGGTCCCTATCGTGACCAGGAGACCTTCAAACTGACCCGAGTTCAGGATGTCCAGATGCGTCCTGACTCTGTTAGGGTAAGACACATTCTTCTTTCTTACCAGGCTTATGGAGGAGACCGCCAACTAATAACAAACCTTGCCGACAGCCTGCTTCAGGTTATTAATAAGGGAGGGAACTTCAACCAGATCGCCCTGGAATATTCAGCCGACGAAAGCAACAGGGCCATTGGTGGTGACCTGGGCTGGTTTAAGGAAGGATTTATGGTTAGCGAATTTAACGATGCTTGTTTTGAAAATAAGACAGGGGACCTTGTAACAAGTGAAACCCAGTTTGGAACACATATTATCAAGATCGAAAGTCAGAGCCGTGCAGTTGAGAAAATGCAGATAGCTACCATCGTAAGGAACATTTATGCAGGTGATGAGACCAACCAGGACTACTATAACAGGGCTGTAAAATTCCGTGGTAAAGCCACCAACATGGAGAAGTTTACCGAGCAGGCCCGTGAATTTGGCCTGGATCCAAGATTTGCACCCAATATTACCAAAGACCAGGAGAGCATTCCCGGAATTGACGAGCCCAAGAGCATTACCAAATGGGCCTTTTCAGCTGAGCTTAACAGTGTCAGTAATATTTTCAGTATGTCCAACGAAAAGTATATCGTGGCTGTCCT
This sequence comes from Bacteroidales bacterium, assembly GCA_029934875.1. GTDB lineage: Bacteria > Bacteroidota > Bacteroidia > Bacteroidales. The sequence continues at coordinate 3,908 of JAOZLK010000113.1, forward strand.
GACCGAAGCAAGGGAAGATGGCTATGCTAAACTGGAATCTGTACAGGCGGAAATAACCCTGGCTGTTAAGAAAGAGAAAAAAGCTGAAGCCATTACCAACAAGCTGAATGAACAGCTGGCTGGAGTAACTGACCTGAACCAATTTGGTACTGCCAATAGCCTCAATGTGGGAGAAGCCACCCAGGTTAAGTTTGCCAATACCTATGTTTCCGGAATCGGGCTGGAGCCTTATATCGTTGGTGCAGCCATGTACCTGCCGGTGGACCAGATCTCCAAACCTATGACCGGGGAGAGCGGAGTATTTGTGGTCTCCATCAACAACCGTGCAGAACCTGAAGCCGCAGCTTCTGAAACCGAAGCCCTCAGGTCAAGACTCAAATACACCCTGGAATCAAGAAGTAATTACGAAGCGTACAACGCCCTTCTTGATGCAGCAGAGGTTGAAGATAACCGTTTGGAGGTCTTCTACAACTAGCTACGGGATATTGTTTCCTCGCTGAACCCAGCCTCCGGCTGGCTTAGGCGTCGGAACCCAATATCCCTCCGCAAGGGAAACAAAAGTTTACAAAGAGAGTGTCAGAGATGACGCTCTCTTTTTTTTATTATCTTGTTCACCATGTTCCTGTACCCCGGCAAGAATATGAAAAGGCTGTTCCCCATGGCACTTGTCCTGGGCTTGCTGATGTCTGCCTGCGAACTCTCCGATAACCTGAATCCAAAAGCCCCCATTGAAGTCCCCGTCGAGTCCCTTTTTAGCAATGCGCTTCGCGATGGTCTGGCTCACATCGACAACATGAATCAGAATGTAAATATTTCTCGTTTACTTTGCCAATACAACTCACAGGTACAATATTCGGATCCAAGCCGTTATCATTTTGATCAAAGACAGATACCCGATGGATACTGGAACACCTCCTACCTGGTACTTCGAGACCTGAGAGAGGTGAAAAATCTTCTGTTGGAAGAATCCACTTATGGACTTGAGTCCCTAAACCGAAAAATTGCCAATAAACTGACCATTACAGATATTATGGAGGTGTTAATGTATCAAAATCTGATTGATTACTTCGGTAATGTTCCTTACACCGACGCATTACAGGGTTTTGAAAACAAAGCTCCAGCCTACGATGATGCCAGAAGCATTTACAATGACCTTTTAGACAGACTATCGGTAGATATCTCAATCCTGACATCAGGCATAAACGATGGAAGCTGGGGTTCCGAAGATCTTGTATATGGAGGCGATGTACTCCTGTGGAAAAAGTTTGCAGCCACCCTGAAACTGCGCATGGGCATGAGGTTGGTAGACGTGGATGCAGATGCTGCACAGTCCAATGTAAGTGAGGCTATAGCTGGAGGATGCCTGGAATCAGGCAATAAGATGCAACTTCCCTGGCTTGGAATAGCTCCACATGTGAACACCATCTATCAGTTGTATGTTGTGGGAAACAGAAACGACTTTGTCCCATCAGCTACCATTATAGATCTAATGAAATCTTTGGGAGATGCTCGCCTTCCTGCCTATTTTACAAAAGTCAACATAAGTACAAACCCTGATCGTGATGAATGGGTTTTTCTCGGGATGAAGTATGGGATAGTAAGCGGTGGAGCTAGTTACCAGCAATTCAGTCATTTTAGCGATGCAATGTTTGCACCCGATTTCCCCGCCACTATGACCTGTCATGCAGAGGTAGAGTTTCTGCTGGCCGAAGCTGCTGCCCGAGGTTTGTCTGTGGCTGGAGGGACAGCAAGGGAACATTATGAAGCTGGCATTATTGAGAGCCATAAATTTTGGGGGGTAAGTATGGATTCGGATTATCTATCCCACCCCGGTGTGGCCTGGGATGCTTCCAGGGCAAGGGAGTTGATCGGAACCCAAAAGTGGATAGCCCTGTATAACAGGGGAAATGAAGGCTACGCGAGCTGGCGGTGCCTGGACTGGCCGGTGTTGACAGCTCCTGAGGATATGAGCTACGAGGACATTCCCATGCGCATGCCCTATCCCTATAATGAGCCCAGCCTGAACGGAGACAACTACCAGGCTGCAGCAGATGCCATAGGCGGAGATTCTGTACGCACACTACTATTCTGGGATGCCATGATCAGCACAGAAAACCCACCTGCCGCATTCTAATCACCCCCAGGAATTTCCCTTAAAACTCAATGCAGATAAAACAAAAATGCACTTCTGCGTATGCCATTGAGGAAGCCTATAAAGCTTTGCTAACAAAGCTTTTAAGCGACGACATGGCATATGCAGAATCCCTTGTTTAGTCTACATTATCGTGCAGATAGCTGTTATCCGACTTCAGTTTCGGCCCTTCTTCCCCATTTCCCTCATCTGACAGGCGGTAGCGGGATACTTCCTGATCCTCCGAGTGTTTCTGCTGGTCGATGGGAATCTTTTTACGCACGTAGGCGGGGATGTTCTCCAGTTCCTCAATCTCGTCATTGCCCTGGCCTGTCAGCATGGCCCTCTCCCGGAGTTTCTCGTGGGTCTCCTTCAGGATTCTGACCCGCTCTGCCATCTTTTTCG
>JAOZLK010000113.1:6453-9980 GCA_029934875.1 Bacteroidales bacterium
ACGCTCTTCCGGTGGGATCTCTGACGAATTTTCCATGAGGATGTACTCCTCTGAACCAGGCTGGTCCTTGATCCCGAATTCGAGGGATTTTTGCTCGGCCCCATCGGTCGGCAGGATCTCCTGCTGCACCGGCTTGGCACCCGGATCTCTCAGTGGAACCATATGCTTCTGTTTCTTGCCTACATAAAGTTCAGGAATACTGTTCATCTTAAACCCGGTTGCAATGATGGTGACCGAGATTTTTTCACCCAGTGATTCGTCGCTGCCCATACCCCAAATAAGGGTGGTATCGCGAGATGAGGCAGAGACCACGTAATCGGTTATCTCCGATATCTCGTCCATGGTTATCTCCTCGCTACCCGAGGTAATATTCAGAAGGACACTGCGGGCACCGGTAATATCATTGTTGTTTAGCAGGGGTGAGGTAAGAGCGGCAGCTATGGCTTCTTCCGCCCTGTTCTCACCTGTAGCCGTAGCCGATCCCATGATGGCCACACCACTGTCGTTCATGACTGTCTGAACATCGGCAAAATCAACATTAATATACCCGTGAACTGTAATGATCTCGGCAATACCCTTTGCTGCAATTGCCAGAACATCATCGGCCATGTCAAAGGCGTTACTCACCTTCAGATTTCCGTAGATCTCCCTGAGCTTCTCGTTATTAATCACCAGAAGTGAGTCCACATGATCCTTCAGTTGATTAATCCCCTCAATGGCCTGGTTAATGCGCTCGGGTCCTTCGAAACGAAATGGTATGGTTACTATGGCAACAGTAAGTATTCCCATTTCTCTCGCTATCCGGGCAATTACAGGGGCAGCCCCTGTACCAGTTCCACCACCCATGCCAGCGGTTATAAAGACCATGTTGGTGTTGCTTGAAATCACCTCCCTGATCCTTTCCTCGCTCTCTATCGCAGCTTCTCTGCCAATCTCCGCCTTGCTGCCGGCACCCCTTCCTTCGGTAAGGGCATCTCCCAGCTGTAGTTTGATTGTAACCGGGCTGTTATGAAGGGCCTGGGCATCGGTATTGCAAACTACAAAGTTCACATCCTTAATGCCCTTATTGAACATATGGTTCACTGCATTGCTTCCGCCTCCACCCACACCGATCACTTTGATCATGGATGACCGCTCTGGCGGCAGGTCAAAATTCATTAAATCTTCCATGTTTCCTGGTTCTACATTTTTACATCACTCTCATCGAAAATATCGTGGAGGGTATTCTTCAGATTCTCGAAGATCTTCCCCTTCTTCAATCCCTTCTTAATGTGCTTTTCATCATCGGCTTCAAATTCTGCCTGCTCCTCAGTTTCTGCAGAGACTTTCTCTTTAGCATCGGCAAGCTGCATCTCCTCGCCCGTTTCCCTATAATACTCCAGTCCCTTCAAAAGAAGGCCAATAGAGGTTGCATACATGGGCTGATTGATCTCCTCTGCTGTTTCAGCTGCCAGTTGTTCGCTGGGGAAGCCGATCCGAACATCCATCCCTGATTTGAATTTCACCAGCTGATTCAGGTGCTTGAGCATGGATCCTCCTCCGGTGAGGACAATCCCGGCACTCAGTTTATCCATGTAACCAGAGTTCTCGATCTCGTAGCTCACTGCATCGATGATCTCTTCCATTCTTGACTGAATGATGTAAGCGAGGCTTTTGAAACTGATCTCTTTGGGATCTCTGCCCGAAATTCCCGGAATGGTAACCACCTTATCTTCCTGGGCCAGGTCTCCAAGTGCTGAACCGAACTGGACTTTTAGTGATTCAGCCTGCCTCTGAAGAATGGCACATCCTTCTTTGATGTCGCGGGTAATTACATTTCCGCCAAAGGGGATTACAGCCGTATGCCTGATCACCTCGTCATAATATACTGCCACATCGGTGGTTCCGCCCCCGATATCAACCAGGGCTACACCAGCCTCTTTTTCATCATCAGTGAGTACCGCCGCACTGGATGCCAGAGGCTCCAGAACCAGTTGCTTCACATCCAGGCCCACCCTGTTGATGCATTTCCCGATATTCCGGGCCGAAGATGTTTGGCCAATTACAATGTGAAAGTTGGCTTCAAGCCTCTTACCGAACATCCCCACAGGATTCTTAACCCCTGTTTCGCTGTCCACGATGTAGTTCTGGGGAAGTACATGAATGATTTCCTCCCCAACATCCACCGGAATCTTGTGCATGTCATCAATAAGGTTCTGAAGATCATCGCGGGTTATCTCAACCTCATAAGAATCCCGGTTGATGTAACCCCTGTTTCTTACAGATTTAATGTGCTGTCCGGCGATTCCCACAAAAACCTCCTTAAACTTGATTCCCGATTGTTTCATCGCTTCTGACGATGTGGTCTGAATTGCCTGGACCGTCTCCTCGATATTGAGGACAACACCACGCTTCACTCCCTTAGATGCAGTTTGGCTGACACCGAGGACTTCAAGCTTTCCCTGGTCGTTCAACCGGCCCACCAGGCTCACGATTTTCGTGGTCCCGATGTCAACTGCAGCTACGATTTTTTCATTTGTTGCCATAGTATTACCGTTTAGTACATATTACTTGATTCGTATATTTCAAATTAATGGTTTGATAGGTATTCCAGCCATACCGGGAGAGTCCCTGCTCATAGAGAAGCTCCAGGTTTCTTAATTTCTTTTCCCATTGATCCATACTTCCCAGGAGAATGTGGTGTGCGCCTACCCTGGGGATCAGCTCATACTCACCCGCGGTGTTCACATAGATCTGTACCACCTGGTCGCTCCAGAACTTATGATCCGCGAGGTAAGTGCAAAACTGGTAAATCTCAGAAAGGTGTTTCTCCGATGAGGCCGCCTTCATTGATACCGGCAGTTTACCTGTTGCCAGCATAATCAGGGGTGTGAAATGATCAGAAAGGGGAAGCATTTTTCCCTCTGTGTCAATATAGTAGCCCCTGCTGCCATCGGGCAGGATACGCACAAGTGCTTGCCGTTGCTCCACCTTCACTTCAAGTCGGCCCGAAATATCCTTGCTCACCTCTGCATTTCCGATATAGGGATTCTCTTCCAGGAGATATTCAAGGTTCCTGGTATTGATCTGGGAGAGCGGGTAGCCTCTGATCTCCAATCCCGATGCTTCCACAAGAGATCGAACCTCAGTCCGGGTAACGAAACGATTGTTTACCGTATCCTGCAGAACCACCTCGATGCGCATGCACAGCACCTCCTCCGATTCACCTGACACAAAAGCCATCACCACCACAAACCATGCAGCGAGGCCTAACCATATCAATATTTTAGCTGCTTTCCGCATCATAATCCTTCCATCCAGCTTTTGAGAGGTGCAACAAACTGGTTAATATCTCCGGCTCCCATGCTCACCAGCAGATCGGGTTTCTGCTCATCGAGGACCTTCATTACCTGCTCCCTGGAAACCATATACTTTTCATTCATATTCACACGGTCGAAGATCAGGGCCGAACTTACACCGGGCATGGGCTCTTCCCGGGCAGGATAAATCTCCATAAGGATCAGCACATCGAGAAGCTCCAGGCTTTT
>JAOZLK010000638.1 GCA_029934875.1 Bacteroidales bacterium
TCACTTACGGTCGCTGCCTGGAAAGGAGAACTGAAATATTTATATCCAAAAGCCACGGGCAGGTAACGCTGCATGGTAACACTGTCTGAAACCGAACCTGTACCCGACCCGTCTATTAAGGCGGTCCCGGAAGCGTCTGAGAGAAGGGTAAGGTTTCCGGCAGTATTAAGCGGGCCATTACAAAGTAAGATGCCATATATTGAGAGATTCTGATTGTTCAGGCTTAGGTCGTTGTCGCGGTAAATGTTGAGGTCATTGATTGTGGCTGCTGATGTAAATATCCCATCCGGAATCACAAAGGCCGCTCCGCCAGTATTGCCAGGAGAACCAAAAAACAGATCAGTGGAAACATCGAATGTAATGGTCCCTGCAGTTCTGACTATGGGTGTATCCGAATTTTGAAATCCCAATGTTGTTGCTCCTGTGGCCAGGGCTCCATTTGTAAGTGTCAGGATACCATTTATGGTGACAGATGCAGTCAGGCTAAGGCCGGAATTATTGTCAATGGAAAGGTTATTTACTGTGGACGGCAGACCATCACCACTTACCTGGGCTGCCGAAGCATTATAGCTATAATTTGCTCCAACACCGTAGGACCGGGAGGAGGTCTGAATATTTCCACTGGCACCCGCAGCACTTATTCCATTGGGTGATCCTGACAGAATGGTTGCCCCATCATTAAGAATAAAGGATCCGGCTCCGGAGAGCACATAGGATCCTCCACAATCGAGGATGCCATTTACCAGGACATCTGTACCGGGTCCATCGTCTACTGTCATATTTGCACCAAGTACCAGGGACGCACCAGACTCAAGAATAAATTCGTCCACTGAAAAGGACGTAGTGGTGCTTATGATATGGGTGCTAAGAATGGTGATGGCATCGCTGGAAGAGGTGGGAAACGAAGCGGCAGGAATCCAGGATCCTTCATCATAGGTTTCCCAGTTAAGAGTCTGCTCCCAGTTCCCGGATGCAACACTTCTGAAAACTGATCCAAACTGCCCGATCTGAAAGTCTCCGAAAGTGCTTAAGCCGCTTGCCTGGGTACTGATGGCGCTTCTCGTGCCAACGGTGGGATAGGTCCATGCCGATGAGACATAATTCCCCACCACAAAAATATTTGGATCCGTTCCAGTATCGGCATCACCGGCAAGGAAAGTAAAGGTGGCGTCATAGTCGGTAAAACCACTCACACCATTGTTGCTCAGGGTCCAGTAACGGTTTACCGTTTTTGATGAACTGAAATTTGAAGATGCAAGCTCCGAATGGTCGCCATTAGTAGTATATGCAAGAATGCTGCCTGTTCCGTTTGTTGTCCCTGTAAAATCTAAAAGCACAGGGGTATACCCGGAGGCATCACCGATCTCAAAAATTTTTGTGGCGGTAGCTGCAGCGATACCCTTCTCAAAATTTCCCAGCACATAAGAAGCAGCGCCAGCACCTGAAACTGTTCCACCTGATGCCAGGCTAAGGGTATTTGCACCGGTGTTGATTACCCCATTTATAAAAGTTAGCAGAAGACTTATGGACCGGTCACTATCCAGGGTAACTCCGTTTGAATTATCAATGACCAACCCGCCTGTTCCCGAGAAGGTGGCAGGGAATTCAATACCTGTTGTTTGTACCGCGCTTCCCTTGTACTGCAGTGTGGCATCGATCCCATAGCCCGGGGCTGTGCCACCCGTGGTGGCTGTTCCCTCCATTGACATGGTGCCGTAAATTGTTGTTGAACCTGTGCCGGAAAAAGTTTTCACCCCACTTCCGGAAAGGGTGATTTTATTATAATCTGTAATAAATGCATTCTGGACCCCGGACCTCGTATAATTAACCAGGGAGGCAGTACCATTTAAGTTTATAACATCCACAGCCTGGACCTGGTCAATGGGATCAGCCCCTTGCAGATTCAGTATCCCATCACCGCTTCCAGAGGCCATCGAAAAGGAGGTTGTATTAAACATGTTTTCATTGAACCCCCTGATTTGCCCACCAATGGTGAGGGTCCCACTTTCATGATAGAATATGCCATTTCTTCTATTGAACCATCCAGCCATATAGCTATTGATATCCAGGTTACCGGATACAGTCCAATTTTCTACTGATGAACTGATGGTATGGGTATATGAAGTAAAAAAACCACTGGGTGAATTAGTTGTAGACCCCACTTCAACACCCTGGCAGTAGAGACTTCCACCACCTGTTACAGTGCATCCGCTATTCGTATCACTTTGCTTATTTAATGTGATTAATCCTGAAACAGATAGTGATCTGTTCGAGCTAATGCTTAATTGTGCCCCGTCTCCCGTAAATGTGATGCTTGAACAAGCTTCATCTCGCCTGACGATTATTGCATGACTGCTCTCTATATAGACCACATCTCCGGCAACCGGTGCACTGGGAGCCCTGGGGCCTCCGGGAGTGGCAGACCAGGTATTTTTTTGATGCCAGCGACCTGATTTGATGGAATAGCGGTCGGCCGCTATAAGGGCGCAGCCGAAACCCAGGCCAATAATTACAATAAAAAGAATCCTATAATTCTGCTTTCTCTTATTCATTCAGGTACTTATTTAAAGCAGATAAGTGGCACTATGTATTACTGGAGGATCAGTTCAGCCTCAGCATACCTTGCCTGTTCTACATCCGATGGTGCCGAAAAATACACCTTCAATGTTCCGGATGAAAAATCTACCTCCTTGGTACTTACCATGTTCAGATTGAACCTCCTAATGGTATTCGGGGTATATACGGCTACTCCATTGGCAATTCCAACTCTTGTAATTTCACCGGAAGGAGACACATGATCCACGCTCAGATCTCCATAAACCGACATGTTCCCTGAACGATTAAAGCTCATCTCCAGGTTGGGCTGCATGTTTTCGGTCAAGTTCAGCTTCAAATCCGAAAGCTCCACTTTTGTAGTGGATTCCCCCATGCGAATGATTACAGGAATAGTAATGCCGAACACGGGTGTCAGCTTCACAGATATGGAACCGTCATCAACTGCCTCATCCTCTTCCCCCAGGGGCTTTGCCTTGGGCACCGCCCTGAAATAGAAGTG
>JAOZLK010000639.1 GCA_029934875.1 Bacteroidales bacterium
GCATTATTAACTTCACAAAAGTAGGGCCGGAAGGCGGTATTGTTGTCAGTCCTCATAGTCACCATGTCACCGGCTGGCTGGCCAAATTCGGGAAAAGACAGAACGCTGGCTGTTTCTTCTCGAGAGGTTGGATTGCCGGTGTTCTTGCAGTTATCTATGATAAACATATCGGTTATTTCCTGGTGGATGAAATTGAGTGCAAGATGACCCTCGCCAGGGAATGTGTGTTTGAGGTGACAAAAAAATAACAGGAAATCCAATGGCCATTGACACAGATAAAATTGTACAAGCCGTCATGGAAGGCAGTAGAATCCGGGAGGAGAAGGGGATTATACCTCTGTTCGGTGTTTATCTGTCGATGATATCGGTCCAGTATTACAATAAAATCTCTTTTGGTTTTGAGAAAAAAATGGGTGATGACGATTTCGCTGAAAAACTTTTGGTGAAAGCCGGGCAGGAATGCGGTTATGCCACTTTTCAGGGAGTGAGAAGTTCCTGGGAGTGGGATGAGGTGGTCAAGCCAATGATTGAGGATGTTGAAGACCAGATTCATTGTTTTGTCTCAATTGCAATTGCTTTTGGCTGGGGGGCTTTAGTAGTAAGAGAATTGGTTCCTGGTAAAAAATTGGTGATCCGCGCCAAAGACCTCTATGAAGCAAGAGGTTATTTGGATGTTTACGGTCAGGCTGATGCCGGTAAGTGCTATATGGTAAGGGGTATTACTGCCGCATTTATGGACTTGGTCTATGGCGGTGATTATCCCGATGGCAGTTTTCAATACACTGCCGTTGAGACATCCTGTGAAGCCAAAGGAGATCCTTATTGTGAGTTTATTGCACGACAGGCAGCCTGCTAAGTCCTTCCTGAGAGATGGACAATCCTGCTGGCAGTTCCATAATTGTATCAAGGTACTCTGTGAAGCCCATGGTGATACTGATGTAGATTGTTGGTTGCTCCCCCAAACCCACTGCCAGAACTATATAGTTGAGGATTTCTCCGAAAAAATATCCTCCTGTATTTTCTGTGATTATTTCAAAGAAAAGGGGGCACAGCACTCTAAGGGGATGAGTTCTTTTATCGCCGAACAGCTTAGAAACTTTAACAGCAAAGCATTTGAACGGCAGTTCCAGAAAGAAGAAAGTTTTGTTGCAATCTTGAATAGGATTCCTGATGGCCTTTTTACCTTTGATAAGGATTGGCGAATAAATTACTTCAACCGTGCCGCTGAAAAAATAACAGGATTTTACGCCGAAGATGCTGTTGGCATGTATTGTTATGATGTTTTTAAAATCACCAGCATAGGATCAGTTAATGCACTGAGAAAGGCAATTAACGATGGTGTTGATATCCATAACCGTGAATATGAAATTAGAGATATCGAAGGCATAAAGAAGCCGGTTATCTGTTCCACCTCCGCTTTTAGAAATAACAAGGATGAAGTGGTTGGAGGATTGGAGATATTTAAAGATATTAAGGAATTGAAAAGGCTGCAGGCAGAGGTAGTTAAGCGGGAAAAGAAGTACCGGCGCATTTTTGAGGGAAGTCATGACATGATCTATATGTCCACCCCGGAGGGCAAGCTTCTGGATGTCAATATTGCCGGCGTGAAGATGTTGGGGTTTACCAGTAAGGACGAGATGCTTGCCCTTGATTCTGCCAAACAGTTTTACGCAGTACCAGAGGACTGGGACAAGATGGTCGCCCTCCTCACCCGGTATGGCAGTGTGAAGGATATGGAACTCATTTTCATTCGGGCTGACCGTACCCCTGTTCATGTTCTTATGTCGAGTCGCAGCTACCAGGACCCCAAAACCGGAAAAATTCAGTACGAAGGTGTAATTAAGGATATTACCAAACGAAAGGAAATTGGAGAGTTAATCCAGAAGCGTAACAGGGAGCTTTCTATTCTCAATAGCATTGCTGTGGCGATTAACCATACTATGGGGTTGGATAATATTCTGCAAATTACCCTTGGGCGTGTTCTAAGTGTACTGAACCTTTTTCAGGGGGGTATTTTTTTAATAGATAGAGCAGATAAAAAAACAATCCCCGGAGCAGTGACCGGGCTTTCCTGCCTGAAAAAAGGAGAAGCCGTAGAGTTGATTTTCAAAGATGTACTGTTAAGAGAATATCTCATTGAACGTACTTCCACGCTCATGCCTGAAGCATCATTCCCCTATTTTCAGGCGTGTTATAAAGGTGAGAATGAAGATTCATCCCAGTGGCTCTCTTGTCATCTGATTATTTCAAAAGACAAGCCGGTTGGTTTTTTTGGTTTTGCTCTCCCCCCTGACAGGATAATTGATTACTGGCAGATCCGTCTCCTTGGCTCTTTGGGTAATTTTCTGGGTAATGCTATCGAGAATGTTAAAATGATTGAAACAATACGTCAGAACAGGCAAGATCTCCAAAGGCTCAATGAAAAATTATTTCAAACCCAGGAGGATGAAAGAAGACGGCTCGCCAGAGAACTGCATGACGAGGCGGGGCAATCGTTGACTGCTGTTAAATTAGGTCTTGATAACTTAGAGCAAAAAATTCCGGCAAATAATACTGCTGTACGGGAAATACTATTTGAGACCCGGAAAATGGTGGTCCGAACTTCATCTGAAATTCGGCGTCTTGCGTATCATCTGCACCCAACTTTACTGACTGATCTGGGTCTGGAACCCGCTTTGAGGCTTTATTTCAAGGATATCGAAACTCACTCCAATTTAAATATTGAATTTCATATGGTAGGTTTTGATGGTAGACTCGAGAAGGATTTGGAGACCTCGCTTTACCGTTTCAGCCAGGAGGCCATGACCAACACCCTGAAACATTCAGGAGCTGAGCAATTTAAGCTGAAAATCATCCAAAGTTTTCCCAAGCTTATTTTTATTGCGGAGGATGACGGAGTTGGTTTTGATGAAAAGAATATCTGTGAGGATAAAAGAAGTCTGGGGCTGCTCGGCATGCGTGAAAGGGTACAGCTTTTAGGCGGGACATTTCTTGTAAGAGGACGTCCGGGGCTGGGCACCCGAATACGAATAGAGATTAGAACGGCTGCAGAT
>JAOZLK010000640.1 GCA_029934875.1 Bacteroidales bacterium
CACAAATATAAAAGCACAAAAACTCCACCAGCTTTCCGGTTCCGGTGAAGAATCCATAATAGCGGATGTAGATAATGACGGTGAAGTGGAATATATAACTTCAAATAGTTTTCGCGAAGATGCATCAAAAATTGAAATTTTTGAATTTGAGACTAATGGTGATTTAATCACACCACCGCGAATTGTTATAGATGGTTATGATGGAAAAACATGTTTTTATGCATCCTTGATTGTTGGAGATGTGGATAATGATGATCAAAACGAGTTGATTGTTGGATGGAAAGAGAAACAAAAAATAAATAATGGAACATTGCTTGGATATAAAGTTGCAGATGAAGCAACACCTGTTTATACGTTTGATTATGAAAATGAAGATTTTGACATGTCCTATTTTGAAAAAATGATGGCTGTGGCTGATGCAGATAATGATGGTAAAAACGAATTAATCCTTTCCACTCGTGGTGATAACATGTCCGAATTTATTAGCAGCCAACACCTTGGATACGTTTTTCAATATAACATTGACTCAAATAAGGAAATTCATAAAACGCTTCTTGTCGATTTCAATGAGGAAAAAATTGAATCGTCATGGTTGGCTGTGGGTGATGCGGATAATGATGGAGAAAATGAAATAATTCTTGCAACCGGGAAAGGAGATCGCACAAAGAAAGGGACATCATATATTGTTTTGATAAAGAAGATGAAATAGAGAGGGTGAGAATTACCACCCGCAAATCTACTTTGCTTTAGAAATTATTATAATTTAAAAGGTATAATTATGAAATTAACATCTATACAAAAGAAAATAGTCGGATGGTCGGTAGTCAGTCTTCTCGTTATAGTTTTTTGCAGTGAAATGATAACTGCCCAAAGTAATTCTGCAGTATCTGTTCGCCAAGCTATAACTGACCAACAGTTCCACATTTCAAATCTGTGGTACGAGGGTGTACCACTCGGCAATGGCGATTTAGGAATGATTGTTTACGGCTCCGATGACAGATTAACTTTTGCCGTTGGCAAGAATGATCTGTGGGATAGAAGATACTATGATGATACTTCTACACAAAAAATATACAGACCAACGCCAAAACCAGCGTGTAAAATTCAAATGTGGCAGCCTTCCAAAGAAACGGAGTCAGGGAAAAAATCTTTACAATCTATGGGTCATTCCTTATCGCTGGAGAACGCTGAACTTAGAACATCCGGCACCAATATTTCTATAACATCAAGAGTGCAAAAAAATCAGAACATAATATTCTTCGAGTTCAACGATGTAAATGATAAAACCATTATTTCTCTGAATCGTAGTATTGATGAAACCAATTCGGAAATAGAGAATCCAAAATACCAAGTGAATAATAATGTTGGTCTTATTATTCAGGACTTGCCATCTGAACGCACATATCCAAAAGGCTTTCGATCTGTTGTTACCGCTAAATTATTGAATGACGTGGTGGAACCTGAATTAACAAATAATGAAATTATCTGGACAATAGAGGAAGATTGTATTCTTGCCGTTGCTGTTGTTACTACAAGAGATAACTCCAAACCAATTCCCGAAGCTAAAAGGATAATAGTTGATATAGCAGATTACCAAAAATTAAGAAAAAATCATATTACACAGTGGCAGTCTTTTTGGGCAAAATCATGGATTACTATTGATGATAAAGAGATTCAAGACCTCTGGTACAACTACCTATATTTGTTGAACTCGGCGACAAAACCTGGAGCTATTGCTCCCGGGCTGTTTTCCCCTTGGATTGTTAATAACAAAAGCGTCTGGAACGGCTCGTACACAACTGATTATAATTTCCAGCAAACTTATGATGCTGCCTTATCCTCAAATCATGCAGATTTAATGGAGGCATATTTCTCATCGGTTGAACGTACTTTGCCAAATGCCCGGGAGATTGCTAAAATAATTTACGACAAGAAAGGGCTCATATTCCCTCACGAAATGTTTCCGATTGATGCAAAAGGGAAACCAGTTGATGAAAAATCTTATTATCGAATTGAAACTCCTTATTTGCTCCAACATTTTTGGGAGTATTATGAATATACGCAGGATCATACTTTCTTAAGAGAACGGTGTTATCCAATTATTTCTGAGTGTGCAGAATCGATGGTCAATTTATTTATTTCGGACGATGGTAATGGCAAATATTCCATACCCAATTATAAATCTCTAGAGCACCCCAAATCACCACTTGCGAAAAATGGGACGCCTGAATTAGGCTTTTATCAATACATTCTTAAAGCAGCGATTAGTGGTGCTGAAATACTAAACAAGGATGGCGACAAAGTGGCGAGATGGCAAGATATTTTAAATGGATTGCCGGAATATCCCACAACGCGGAACCAGCTCGGAAAAATCTATCTCGACTGTGAAATAGATGACGATGTATGGAATGCTGCACCCCCCGTGGAATTAAGACCTGAAGGCTGGAAGCCTGCCACAGGACCTTGGTTTTATTATAGTGCGAGGCCTTCCAAGTTAAAAGAAAATACCGGGGCATGGATGTATTATAATTTGCCAAATAGTTTAATGCAAGTATGGCCCTGTGGGCAAATTGATATGGATTCGCCTGCTGATGAACTCTTGACCGCCATAAGAACTTGGATGACTATAAAACTTGAGGGTTCAAACAATATTGTATCGCATCACGTAATTGCTTCCCGACTCGGCATCGATTCTTATAATGATTTTAAACGAGCGTTATCTTCGCGGGCGTTGCCCAATGGTCTTGTTACAACGAAAGTAAATAAGTTATCGAATGAATTTGATTACGACTGGGGCTATTTCCAGTTTTGGACGTATGGTATTTTTCTTGAGAATTGTGGAATTCCACTGGTGCTTAATGAAATGATGCTGCAAAGCCATAATAACACAATCAAACTTTTTCCAACACTCAATGTTCACAGAAAAGCCGAGTTCCATCATCTTAGGGCACGAGGCGGATTTTTAGTCTCTGCAAAGGTTGATCGTGGATTTGTTGAATTGGCAGAAATAGAAGCTACTGTTGATAGAGAGTGTCGCGTAAGACTTCCATGG
>JAOZLK010000114.1:0-2507 GCA_029934875.1 Bacteroidales bacterium
GCTTTTGTGAACTCCATCTACATGACCCTCAATTTTTTCGTGAGTGTAATGATTTTCCCCATTGTAGGAACACTCATTGACCACTTTGGATTCCTTCCCACCTTCAGGGTCATTGCTCTATTGGCTTTTGGAGCTGTTCCCGTTGTTCTTCTAAGCGCGAAAAAATTAGCTGCTATTTCGGTAGATCATTAATAGACCAGACCTACTGCTCTTTTATGGTTCCAGCTCGATCCTGAGCTCGGATTGTAGGCCCTAAGATGAACAACATAGAATCCACCAACCGCCATCTTTCCGCTATCCTCCCGCCCATCCCATGTGTATTGCGAAGAGGTACCGGCCACATGATTGTTGGCCAGCATTCGCACAGGCATCCCGTCAGGCCTTGTAATCCACAGTCGGATCACCCAGCCGGGGTCCTCAATTCCCGGAGAGATGATAAGAAAATCGTTGAATCCGTCGTTATTCGGGCTTATGACCCTGGGATCCAGCATAAGCCTGTTATCAGAATCTGAACCGGTAAGAGATTGGGAATTAAGCCTTCCCGGTGTAGCGTAATTTTCAATGGAAGCTGCAGAGTGCCAATTGTGAGGATCTTCCCCAAGACCCTCAGAATTAATTCTCTCCAGGGCAATACCCCTGGTATCAGCAATGAGATCCATATGCATATCATCATGGTAAGAAACTACATCAATACCATTACTTGTCCGATCGCAGAGCCAGATCCGTCCACCGCCATCGGGTAAGGATTCAAAATTCTCCAACTCAAGCCAACGACCGGAAATATCCAGTCCATAGGAATCCATAAGATGATCAACTTGCCCGGTCAGAACCAGGTATTCACCTGGTCCCATAATCCTGGAATGATCTGAAAGAGGCCGCAGTTCATCCTGTCCTTCCTCCACTCCTGTGACATCCAATCCCAAATCCCTGATATCCACAAAATGCTGCCCGGGATTATATAGTTCAATATACTCGGCCGCCCCCTCCCGTGGCTTGAACATAATCTCATTAATAAGTACAGAACCCTTCACCGGGGCCATCGGGCGTCCTCCTGTAAAATGAAGTTCTTGCGAATAATTCCCGCTACAATCAGATACAGCTGGCATACGAAAAGAGTAACGGGTCAGAATTGAAGGATCAAGCAAAAAGCGGCAGCTTAGCCTGTCACCGATGGGCTGAGAAACCATAAGCTCCGAAGCATGATAATTCCCCGGATTAAGGACTACCTCA
Organism: Bacteroidales bacterium; assembly: GCA_029934875.1. GTDB lineage: Bacteria > Bacteroidota > Bacteroidia > Bacteroidales. The sequence continues at coordinate 1,231 of JAOZLK010000114.1, forward strand.
TTGGCCAGGTCAGCAGCCAGGTGAACCACTTCGGAGAAATGAAGTGCCAGCAGCCCTTCTGGCTCATATCCGAAATAAAGAAAACAAGGTTCCTGCCTGTCGGGTCGCTCACTCCTGACGCTGTTCTCTTCTCCGGGAGTTCCCCCTTTACGATCCATTGAGTATTCCCACAATTTTGAAAGATTGCATACCCGATCCGGGTCCGGCGACTCCAGGGACCACCCACCTTCTACTTTCCATCGGGCTGCATTATAGGGGATTCTGTAGCTGGCGGCATGTACCAGCGTTCCCTCCTTGCTGAAAAGGGCCAGCGTGCTTCCCTGGTTGGACAGCAATCCCGGATAAATTACCCGATATTCCCCGGGCTTTATCGGGGCAACTTCTTCCCATCCATTTAATTCATACTTCCGGCTCCCCTGCGACAAAACCCATCCTTCCAGCTTAAGCTGATACTCCGACCGGTTATAGAGCTCCACATACTCTCCAAGAGAAAGAGAAAGAGCGGGATCGGGATCAGCCATCACTTCATTAATCACCAGGTCACCCCACACAGCTTCATTTCGCATAAGCTGCAACAGGGTATCGGCCATAGCATAGCCATCCCTGTTACAGACCCCCTGCATTTTAAGTGCCACTTGCTCCCGGTTGGGAAGCGCTTCGGGAAAGAAAAGCCTCAGGAAAGACTCTTTTACTGAGAATGAGTCGGGCAACACCGTGAACTCTGTTGAAGGCTTACCAGTCTGAGGAGCTAAGAGCAAAACAACTTTTGTAGAATCGGACCATATTATATCTCTGGAAAAATTCAGGTTCAATATATTACTGCTCTCCAGGCTCCAGGCAGTGATGAGCGGTGGTATCGTATCGGGCTCAAATCTTCCTTCCAGGTGGAGATCGTCGATCCATAACTTCCGATCCTGCGCTGAACTGTATTCATACCTTATTACCAGCGACCTACCGTCGGGCAATTCATCAAGGAAACAGGAGGCAATCTCATACATATCACTTAAAGAATTCGAAGCAAAAAAAAGCCGGAGCACACCATCCCACTGCCAGCTTAGCCTGAAAAAGGGACTGTCCCCGGTGCCAACTTCCTGCTGGAAATCAAGAGCTGATGCACACAAGTCCTCATATTTCCCATTCCTGGCCCTCCAGACTTTGACAAGGTCATCCGATCCGACCAGGTTTACCCCAATCACAATCCCATCTCTGATATTTCCATCATGCTCTGCAAGAATAGCTACCTGCCAGTTATTACCCGAGCTGGGGGGATAGGCATG
>JAOZLK010000114.1:2607-4858 GCA_029934875.1 Bacteroidales bacterium
TTGATTATGAAAGTAGCAGTAGTAGGTGTTAGCGGAGCAGTGGGGCAAGAGCTCCTGAATGTACTCGCAGAGAGAAATTTTCCCCTGGACGAACTGGTTTTGTTCGGATCATCCAGAAGTGCAGGAAGCCAGTATGAATTTAAAGGTAAAATGCTGACTGTAAAGGAACTGAAAGAGAATGATGATTTTAAGGGAATTGATATTGCTCTGACTTCAGCCGGTGGCGGAACATCTAAGAAATTTGCTTCTACCATAACCAAACACGGTGCCATCATGATCGATAATTCAAGTGCGTTCAGGATGGATGAAGATGTGCCTCTTGTGGTACCCGAAGTAAATCCGGGTGATCTGCATTCGCTTCCCAGGAACATCGTTGCCAATCCCAACTGTACTACCATACAGCTTGTAGTTTGCCTCAAGCCCATCAACGACCTCTCCCCCATCCGGAAGGTTCATGCCGCTACATACCAGGCTGCCAGTGGAGCAGGGGCTACAGCAATGGCCGAACTCGAACTGCAAATCAAACAAATAGCAGCCGGCGAAACGCTTACTGTGGAACAATTCCAACACCAGCTGGCCATGAACCTTATTCCTCATGTTGATGTGTTCACCGACAACGGATACACCAAGGAGGAGATGAAAATGTTCAACGAATCGAGAAAAATCATGCACTCAGATATCCAGGTGAGTTCTACCTGCGTAAGGGTACCTGTGCTGCGAAACCACTCTGAGGCTGTCTGGGTGGAGACCGAGAATGAGCTGGACCTGGCTCAGGTGAAAGAAGCACTGTCCGCTGCAGAAGGTGTTTGTGTGCAGGATGACCCGGAAAACAATGTTTACCCCATGCCCTTCGGCTCGGCCAGCAAAGACGACATTTTCGTAGGAAGGTTACGCAAGGACCTTACCAATCCAAATGGTCTTGCCTTCTGGTGCGTGGGTGACCAGATCAAGAAAGGAGCGGCACTCAATGCGGTTCAGATTGCCGAATACATGGTTGAAAAGGGGCTGGTTTAGCTGATTTCTGCTTAATAAAGGAAGTTATTGTAGGGGTATCTTTTAATATGCACTTCCTTTACCTTCTGGTAGAGTTGATCTTTCAATGAATCGATATTGGTCTTCTTTTTGGCTGAAATGAACAGTGCCTCCCTGTCTTTCGATTTCCAATCGCTTCGAATATCATCAAGGCTCAGATTTTCCTTAGTGTCGGGGGTAAGATCATCCTCATCCTTTTGCACATAAGTGAATGCATCGATCTTATTAAATACCATAAAGGTTGGGGTTTCGCCTATACCCAGCTCGCTTAAGGTATCCTCAACCACGCTGATTTGATCTTCAAAGGCAGGGTGGGAAACATCCACAACATGCAAAAGAATATCAGCTTCACGTACCTCATCGAGGGTCGACTTGAAAGACTCCACAAGGTGAGTTGGGAGCTTCCTGATAAACCCAACAGTATCGGATAGCAAAAAGGGAAGGTTCTCAACCACAACCTTACGCACAGTGGTATCAAGGGTGGCAAAGAGCTTATCCTCGGCAAATACCTTGGATTTGCTTAAGAGGTTCATCAGGGTCGATTTTCCTGTATTGGTATAACCTACCAGGGCAACCCGAACCATCTTTCCCCTGTTCTTCCGCTGGACAGCCATTTGCTTGTCGATTTTTTCCAGCTGATTTTTCAGTTTACTGATTTTATCGCGGATAATACGCCTGTCGGTCTCTATCTCCGTCTCACCGGGACCCCTCATACCGATACCTCCACGCTGCCTCTCAAGGTGCGTCCACATCCTGGTAAGCCTGGGCAGGAGGTATTGATATTGTGCAAGTGCCACCTGGGTTTTGGCATGAGCCGTCTGAGCCCTGCTAGCAAAAATATCCAGTATCAGGTTGGTCCGGTCGAGAATCCTGCACTTCATCTCCCGTTCTATGTTTCTCAACTGTGAAGGGCTTAATTCGTCGTCGAAAATAACAATGTCGATCTCCTCAGCAACAACAAACTCCTTCACCTCAGCCAGTTTCCCTGAACCGATAAATGTTTTTGGATGCGAAACCTCCAGTCGCTGAGTAAAAACAGCCTTGGTTTCGGCTCCCGCCGTCTCTGCAAGAAATGCAAGTTCATCAAGGTATTCTTCAGCCAGCTCGGGGCTCTGATCCTGTGTTATCACTCCCACCAGCACTGCAGTTTCCGGATACGGTCTATGGTCCCAATAATCTCCCATGGAATAAATTAAGGGTGCAAAAATACGAAATACTA
>JAOZLK010000114.1:4958-9919 GCA_029934875.1 Bacteroidales bacterium
TTGGAAATAAAGAAGGCTTAATTTATGTATTGCCGGTTATTATAGATGGCATCACGGATGGCAGGCTTTATTGTTTCCGTACACATCATGACCATCTCCACATCAGTTGGAAAGGGTATCTTCTCCTGTTGCGTTTTCTGAAAGGCCTCCTCGGTGAGGGCACCCACATCCCCGATCGCCCGGGCAGAATAATGTTCGAAATCATTTGCTGCTCCAAAAGGCGCCTTCTGCATCAGGCGAATGTGATTCAGGTCAGAGATTTCCACTTCACCCCTGATCTCAACTGATTTAAACTGATGGGTTTCGATCAGCGTACAGTTGATTTCCTTGAATTTCTCTAATTTGATATCGTTTCCTGAGGTATCCTTCATTACATTCCCATTGGGATCCAGAACATAGTCGAACCCATCTGCGATCTTCTTGGTGAAGATCTGATCGCTATCTTTTACTCCATCTGGCGACACAATGATAGAGAGTAGTTTCACTAAAATTTGATAATCATAGACCGCACTGGTATCCAGGTGCTTGAAATGATACTCAACCCATTCATTGCTAAGCCCTCTTGTATCGAAAGAAATCAGGTCTTCGGCCACCTGGGGAGGAAGCTGGATTGCATTCTGGTTTGCCACTTCTACAATGACCCGGGAAATCCCTTTCTGGTGAGCCGCATAAATCAGGGCATCTATATCGGAAAAACTTCCCCCGCTATACTCAGAAGCTTTTATGAGCTGATAATAGGCATCCCTGTAATCCTGCTTCTGCAAAGCATTCTCCAGCAGTCCCTTTCCATTGTAATAAAAGAATTCCGCGGCCTTCGACTTAGCTGCAATCATCTCCTGGTTATAATCTACATAGTCATAGCTATATGTCTTGCCCTCAACTTCGAGAGGTGTTACTGTCCTGACCTTCCGTTGACGCTCCTTAAGCATGTTATACCTGTTGAAGACCTCATCGTAATTATCCGGATTATTCTCAGCTACCAGGTATCTTATTCTTTCAAGATCACGCTCATTGGCCAGACGATAAGCCCTGTCCATTTCTGCTGCATCACCGGCATCAGTATTTCTAATCAGCTTCTTTACAGTCTTGTCAATAACTGCATCATAATTACCTTGCTGCATTTTCTTGGTAGTCGATCCGCAGCCGGTAAGGATTAATGCCGCCAGCAGAATGGTAGTGATCTTTTTCATTGTATAATGGTTTAAGACATCTGCTAAATTAAAGGATATCCAAAAAAAAAGCCGGCTCAAGGCCGGCTTTTATCAACAATTCAAAAATATCTTACTGAAGCACAAAGTTAATGGGGAAGGTAAACAACACCTTCACAGATTTTCCGCGTTGCTTCCCGGGGGTCCACTTGGGAGAGGACATAACAACCCGGATGGCCTCCTTATCCAGAGCGGGGTCTACGCTACGTACAACTTTCGCATCAACCACATTTCCAACCTTACTCACTGCAAACTGAACAATGACGCGTCCGCTGATGCCGTTTTCAGCAGCAATTTCAGGATACCTCAGGTTTTGTCCAATATACTTCCTGAATTCAGTTGCCGGATCTCCTCCGTTGAAGGTAGGCATGTCTTCTACAATATAGAAAACCTCATCTTCATCAATATCTTCGTCGTCATCCCCCATCATACTGGTGAAATCATACTCAGAATTATCATCCGCCTCCATGTCAAAATCAAAATCATCCTCAATTTCAACGTCATCATCAACAATATCGAGTACCTCTGCAACTTTAGGTTGCTCTGGCTTAGGTTCGGGCTTAGGCTCATCCCTGCGTGTGATCTGCATCATCTCGTCCTCAAACTGGACTTCCTGAACCCTTTCAGTGTCATCGCCTCTACCTTCTCCCTGGGTCCACTCAAAAGCTACCAGTACAATGGAGAGAGTTACAACGAGACCGATCTGGATAAACATCCCTTTCCTTGACTCCAGATCTACCTTTTTTGATTTCTTAAGTTCCATAACATTTGTGAATTTGGGCAATAAAAGTAATGATTTACTATCTATTAATCAAACAGAATAATTGTTAAGATTAAATCTAAGAGCTTAAGCCACAAAAATTCTGCCAATCTATAGTTTTGTACTTGCGAATTTTATATTAATTTTGCCACGCGTTGGGGCATTAGCTCAGTTGGCTAGAGCGTTTGACTGGCAGTCAAGAGGTCATCGGTTCGATTCCGATATGCTCCACTCAGTTTAAAAAGGGTTGCAGACTAACAGGTTTGCAGCCCTTTCTTGCATCATAAGCCATTGAATGACCCAATTCCCCAGCTTTGCTTAAATCTAAGCATCCATCGTCTCGTTGTCCTAATGCAATTTTTGCCCGTCCTCTCCAATAATACGCCTCTTTTGCTTTGTTGAGGTAAGAGTTACCATATCCCAACGCTCAGTCATATTCAAGGTGTTTTCCGAATAAGTTACTGAAAAATCAAGTAGAAGTAAAAAATTGTTTAAACCATTAAATACCAGTAAATTATAAAATTACTATCCGCTTAGCAATGGCCTCAGATCCGGTCTTAACACGGAGCATATAGATTCCGGGATGTTTTACTGGAAGATCTATTGTGTGAAAATCAGCTTCATAGATCGATGCATCATATTGCATCTTTCCGCTAGCATCGAAAACCTGTACCTGAATGTCACTCCTGTTCGACTCCGGCAACTGCAGCATGAAGGTACCGTTATTTGGATTCGGATAGACGCTGAACGCATCTATACCTTGAATATCAATACCCACAGGTATAAATTCAGGAGCCTGGTTCACACCGGTATACATGGCCATAATCTCTTCCTGTGACAAGGCGCGACTGTATACTTCTACCTGGTCGATACTTCCTGTAAGATAAGTTGTGCCTGTTTTACCCAATGTTGCCACTTGCCCTGTCTTCACTGTACCGGTGATCGGATGGGAATCTTTCAGTATGCCATTCAGATATACCATGGCATTGGTTCCGTCATAAACTCCTGTTACCAGGATCCATTCCCCTGTCACAATTTCATCACCATGTATACCGGGCCTTTCAGCGCCTCCAGAAGTAACAACTTTGAACCTGAGTTCATTGTTGCCGCGGTCCCCATACACTACATAATTATCCGTTTCAGAGTCGAAGAGCGGAGCATACCTCACAGGGAGCTCAGTCGGCTTATAAGGTAGTTTAGCCCAGAGTGACACGGTAACCGCACTGGCATTGATATCGAAGGATGAAGATGTAGCAAATTGAACATAATCATCTACTCCGTCAAAACCAATAGCATTCCCTAGAATGCCTTCCGTTGTATATGCCCCGTTCCTGGCCAAGCCAGTATTTTCATTTTCGGTCTCGTCAAGCACAAGATAATCCGGATCTGCAAAGGGGAGCGAGTCAAGATTATAAAATGCTACCGCTGATTCAGGTATGCCGTAATGTAGAAAAAGAGTGCTGACCGTCACAATGTTATTGGGTGTATCAGCCCTGTCAAGCACGTTCTTGACTGTCAGTACGTAGGATTGCTCATCCAATGGAGAAGTAGTCAGTATAACGGATTCCTGGTCATGAGCCAGTATTACTGATTCAACGGTTTCGTCATAATTTAGGCTGTAGTTGCTTGCTGTTTCAGCAGTCGTTTTATCTATCCGCTCAGAAAAGCCTATCACTACGGTACTGCCTCCCCGTGAGGTCACAAAGCTGATCACGGGAGGTGTCAGGTCATTAAGTGTGATTACTGCTATCTCATTGGAATAATTGATACTGCTCAATCCAGCCACATTTCTTGCCTTGATCCGGTAGTAATTCTGTTGAGTCTCCATATAGGTATCATCCAAATATTCTGTAACCGCGCCAACTGATGCAAGAAATGTGTTGGCTCCGGCTGTTTTATCCCTGTAAATGTCATATCCTGCAATACCACTCTCATCATCTACAGCTGCTTCCCATTCGAGCATTACTTTTGTTTCAGTTGGGCTTGCAGAAAGGAGAACGACATCAGAAGGTTCTGTGTCATCGAGCAAGGTGAGCATCACAAGGGGATAATCGGTTGTGATCCCATCCACACCCAGTGCGATGGCAGGCAGCATGGTACTTGCAGCATTTAGGGTCCATGCATTGTACAATATCCCCTGCGCGTGGGCATAATCTACGACTGTCTGGGTCATGTTCCCGCCGCTGCCGACCCATTCACCGTTGATGGCTACCACCTGGTCGATATGGGACTCGGTAATGGTGCCGAAGAGTTGAACCGCTATGCTGGGGTCCAGTGTTTTTACCTCAGTGATCTGGGCAAGGCTGAAACTGGATACAATCACCCTGCTTTCCATGCCCAGCTTCTGGACCATAGCAACAACACCTGCAGGAATAGCTGCGTTTGAAGATTTTATTTCAATCACAACGCCTATATCATTTGAACTATTCTTCGCAACCAACAGGGACTCCCATAAGCTTGGGACCTTTTCACCTGTAAATTCAGTGCCGAACCAGGATCCGGCATCCAATACCCTGACCTGGGCATAGGTCATGGTGGCAATACTCCCGGTTCCGTCGGTAGTCCTGTCAACAGTAGCATCATGCATGATCACCAGGGAATCATCACTCGTGATCATTACATCCAATTCGAAGTAATCTGCATTGACCGCCACGGCATTGTTAAATGCTGCCAGCGTATTTTCCGGGGCTGTTCCGGCGCCGCCACGATGGGCAATAGCTACCGGGTCTTGCCCGAAAGAGACACTTGAGATCAGAATCAATAAGTAAAAGATTCTTTTCATTTTAGACATGTATTAGCTTGGTTTATAAATACTGTTTAAAGATACTACAAACCTAACAGCCCGGAAACTCCACCTTTAACAGTCAAGAGGTCATCGCTTCGATTCCGATATGCTCCACATAGATTATGAAGCAGTTACAGTATTTTAAGAAAGAAATCTATTTGAAGTCAGAAGCTAACAAGCTTTTTGTTTCTCCTTTTTCAATATTGAG
>JAOZLK010000641.1 GCA_029934875.1 Bacteroidales bacterium
TAGAACCCAAATATGGTGGGTCCAAGTTCCATAGGTATCATCGGTAAAATATCTGAATACCTCTGAATATCAATTAAGGGATGCTTTAATTGAATATTAAATTCTTGGTGTAAATCACTTATGTTTTCAAAGTATTTCATTGGCATTAATGGTTCTTATTAGACCACTCAGGCAGGCTATTTCCCTATTTCGTCTACTCCTTCAAGGTATCCATTGAAATCAATTGACTCAGTGTCGCCAACCTGGTAGGTGAAAGGTTTTGGATCCAGCCATTCGACAACGCGGGGTTTGATGGAATAGGCGAAGAAGTGGTTGCCGTGTGGATTGTAGTGCCCGACGAAGTAGCGTTTGTAATACTCCTCAATACTGAGATTGAAGTTCTTATAATCTTCAACATGTACGAGGTTCATATCAAAGTAGTTGAAATCACCCTTTTCCAGGAAGTCAACAATCTCCTGATCAATACGTGGCTCACCCTTTAACAATTGCTGCATGGCTCCATAGGGATCGAATAGTACAACCATTAGTTTTTTGTTATTCTCATCAGAAAATTCCCTGGTTCTCTGCAGGATATACCTGGTGGCTGCATAAGCATAACTATTGAGCAGCTTTCCGATTTCGGTGGGAAGGTTTTCTGCATCAGGGTTGAACTCTGTATCCAGATATCCGGCCAGTTTCTTCATTTCCCCGAGGTCAATATCAGCGATCTTTCCTTGCTTGTAGAGGTACATTTGAAGGGCCATGTCATCCTTCAGGTTTTCCCACATCCATTCAGGATCAGTCATCTGATAAAGCTTTTCAGGTGTTCTGATCCGGCTTTCATGCTCCTCAAGCAATCCGGTTTTCATGTTCATCTCGATATTGGGCCAAAAGTTTCCGTGGAACATGGTCCCTACACCTTCTTTTTTATCCTGGGTGATGCGCCATTGTTTTGTTAATGCATACCTGCAGCGCAACAGGGTCCTGATGTGGTCGTCTCCCCAAATGTACAACATCATGTACTCAGCTGCATTTTCTGTGCCTTCTTCACGGAGCATCCTCCGGTAGGCCTGATTGACACCAAAGCCACCAATTCCGAAATTCCGGACGGGTTCTCCAAGGTGCCCCGCCAGGTACTCCTGCCAGGTCTCGGCATCATTGACCTGGTGGCACTGTGTGAAACTATTGCCATAGGTATTGATCCTGCACGGCCTCTCTGTATAGGTAAACGAGGTGCGGGCACCGTCCTTCCTGACCGTGGAGATCGTTTTACTGTTATCCCATCCATCATGTGGAGCAAAGTTTCCCAGGATATAGCCCACATCAGGATCAAACTGTGCCCAGGAGTTTTCATTCAGAAAAACATCGATCTCCTCTTTTGCCGCTACGGCGAAGCGGATATATTCTTCATAGGTCATCACTTGTTCTTGTCCGTATGTTGATTTGGTGATCGAAGAAAATATAAGAAAGATGATTGATGCAATTAATGCATGTACAGTTTTCATAGAATCACTATTTAGCTTCAGATTTCATCAATCTAATCTCAGATATTAAACCCATGGGATCAGGCTCTTGAAGGTTTATCCACTGTTTGGCCACTGCATTGTCAGTTAATGAGTTGGTATAATTGGCTAGGGTTGTTGTGTAGGTGATCTTGAGGGAGTTTACACCTTCTTTCAGTATACCACGGTCAATCTGGTACAGGTGCCTGCCTGACCATCTCACACCTAGCTTGTGTCCGTTCAGTGTAGCTTCTGTAATATGTTTTTCAATTCCCAGATCCAGGAAATCCCAATCTGTAACAGTCAGATCAAATGTGGTTTGATAGGAGACCTGTCCGGCGAACGCAGAAATACGTTTGTCAGGGTGTGTCCCAAATTCAAAAAGCGTTTCTGATTTCATTTCAAAGGGTTCAGCATGAACCGGGATGAATTCCATTGTCCAGCCCCCACCAATGCTCTGAGAGTTATTCTCATCCGGGTATACCCGTTCTGTCGGTTCACCTTTATCATCATCTTCAAGTACAAGCAACATAGATTCAAGGGGCTGCAAACGAATAGTCAATTCCCCCTTATTCCCGGCCGGATAGATGGATCGCTCACCAGTAAGAGGATCCCAGCACCAGGCGGTTTTCTTCTGGTCGCCGAATGTGACCGTAAAATCCAGGCTGTTTTGTTCATCCTGACTGGAAAGAAAGAAGATCTCCTTCTCTTCGCTTTGATATTTTGTCAGGTAAAGATTTTCATTTACCGGACTAAGCGAAATACCCGACTCAATGCCCATATCCCTGGCCACATCCCCAGTCCATAATGTTACTAAAGCAGCATTTCCAGGAGCATCAATGATGCTGACATTTTCATATGTAAGGGAGGCTTCCATGTATTCTCTGACTGTCCGGTCATTTCTTTCCTTTTCAAAATAGGATGGGGCTTCAGATGGCAGGTGCTCAACAAACAGGAATTTAACTCCCTTCCCGGCAAGATCCTTAATTGCTTCTGCAGTTTCCGGTTCTATGGATCTGGCTCCGGATACAATGACCAACTGATACCTGGCTTTTTCACTTCTCATTATACCCTTCTCAGAAGATGCTCTCTGGATTACCCCTTCATTGATATAGTCGGCTGTTACTCCATTGCGACTGAAACCTTCCCAGAGGTCATGATTGTACCAGGGATTCCAATAATAAGGGATACGCATGAGACCCAATTGTTTCCAGATATCAGCTTCAGGTGTGAGAATGGCAACATCCACTTCCGGGTCGGAATGTTGGAAAACGGCCGATAGCCTGGCATTGTATTCAGCCCAGTTGTGGAAATAGGGCCACCAGGAATTCTGATCCGAAAAATATGCTCCGTATCGAACCCACCCGGGAAACCCTGCTTCCGGAGGCGAATAATTGTAGCCGTGTAAAATGGAATGATTGATGCCAGTGATGAAATTGAAGTCATCATTCTTCTTTATCATGTCCAGGGTTGTACGGAACACGCCCGCGGTATTTGTCATCGCTTCGCTGCTAACGATTTTCGCACCTGATAAATGAGCTCCTGATGAAGCATA
>JAOZLK010000642.1 GCA_029934875.1 Bacteroidales bacterium
GTCAAAGCCATCAATGAGCTGGTGGACAGAAATCAGGCATTTTTGAAATAGCAGGACGTAGCGATTCACTAACTTACAGTACATATGAATAAGGCCATTCTCTTTGTCATCATCATGGCCCTTCTCAATTCTTGCGGAGCCGGAGAAGAACAGTCTGAAGTAAAAAGCTTTGTCACCACGGAAAAAAGTGAAAAGCTGTTCATCCTGGCTGAAGAGGGAAGCCCCTGCCCCATTCTGTGCAGTGAAAAGGATCACCAGGGTGTAGTGCTGGCTGTCCGGAACCTGCAGTCCGATTTTTCAAAGGTGACCGGTAATACCCCCGAACTTTATCTTGATACCGAATTATCGGAAGGTGAATCCCGACCTGTGATCATCGTCGGAACCATTGGTAAAAGCCCATTGATCGATGGCATGATTCAAAATGGGAAGCTGGATGTTTCTGAAATTCAGGGTAATTGGGAATCTTCACTGACAAGCGTGGTAAAGGATCCGCTCCCTGGAATTGATGAGGCGCTGGTGATTGCCGGAAGCGACAAACGGGGCACCATCTTTGGCATTTACGAACTCTCCTCCCAGATCGGGGTATCGCCCTGGTACTACTGGGCCGATGTGACCCCGGCACGGAAGAAAGCACTTTATGCCCTCCCTGGAAAGTATGTATTGGGTGAACCTGCGGTTAAGTACCGGGGGATTTTCATCAATGATGAAGCACCTGCCTTAGCAGGATGGGTGCATGAAAACTTTGGGGCTTTCAACCACCAATTCTACGAACACGTTTTCGAGCTGATCCTGAGGATGAAGGGAAATTACCTCTGGCCAGCCATGTGGGGAAGGGCCTTCTACGATGATGATCCTGAGAATGCCAGGCTGGCAGATGAGTATGGGGTGGTCATCGGCACGACCCACCATGAGCCCTTGATGCGAGCCCATGTTGAATGGTCGAGGTATGGCGATGGTCCCTGGGACTACCGGGAAAATGCCGAAACCTTAAGAACCTTCTGGAGAGAAGGAATGGAGCGGATGGGCAAATATGAGAGCATAGTCTCCCTGGGCATGAGGGGGGATGGAGATGAACCAATGACCGAGGGGACAGCCATCTCACTTCTGGAACAAATTGTTGATGATCAGCGCAATATTATCGAGGAGACCACGGGAAAACCCCTTGAACAAACACCCCAGTTATGGGCGCTGTACAAAGAGGTACAGGACTATTATGACCGGGGGATGAGGGTACCCGATGATGTGACCCTCCTCCTTTGTGACGACAACTGGGGAAATATCCGAAAACTCCCACAGCCGGGCGATCCTGAACGCTCCGGAGGATATGGAGTTTACTATCATTTCGATTATGTGGGTGATCCCAGGAACTACAAATGGCTTAATACCACTCAGATTGAAAGGGTCTGGGAACAGATGCACCTGGCCAACGAATTCGGGGCAAACGAGATATGGATCGTAAACGTGGGGGATCTTAAACCCATGGAGCTCCCGACCCAATTCTTCCTTGACTATGCCTGGGATCCTGACAGCTGGAATCCGGAGAATCTCCAGGATTACTACCTCGATTGGTCCGCACAGATCTTTGGTGAAAGCTTTGCGGGACCGGTGGCTGATATCCTGGCCGCTTACACAAAATTCAATTCGAGACGAAAGCCCGAATTACTCGCCCCGGAAACTTATAGCCTCACGCACTACAGGGAGGCCGAAAGGGTACTCAGTGAATACAGGGAGCTGGAGGAGCTGGCCGAATTTATCTACAAGGATATTCCGGCAGACCTTAAAGATGCCTACTACCAGCTGGTGCTTTTCCCAGTAAAAGCCTGTGCCAACCTGAATGAACTATATTATACTGCCGGGAAAAACCGGCTATACGCTGAACAAGGAAGGGCAGCCACCAATCTTATGGCAGATCGGGTCAGAGAACTTTTTCGGGCAGATAGTCTGCTCACAGAGCTCTACCACAAGGAGCTTGCAGGAGGTAAATGGAATCACATGATGTCACAGACCCACATTGGATATACCTACTGGCAACAACCCGAACAGAACAATATGCCTGAACTCAATGAAATTAGCATCCCTGATCTTGCACAAATGGGAGTTGCCATCGAAAATTCAAGCCAGGTGTGGCCCGGATGTGAGCAGGAAGCAATCCTGCCCTTGTTCGATGCCTTAAACCAACAGGAGTACTATTTTGAGGTCTTTAACATGGGCAGCCAGGTCTTCCAATGCTCAGTATATTCCGATGTTTCCTGGGTCCAGCCTTCAGCCTCATCCATGACCATTAACACGCAGGAAAGAATTTACCTGCATGTAAACTGGGAAGAGGTACCTGAAGGATACCATAGGGCAAAGATTGAAATAAGAGGTCCCGGAGATGTATGCATCCCTGTTTATGTGGAGGTGGACAACAGGCTTACTTTTTCCCAACTCCCCGAAAAGGAAATTTTTCTGGATATGAGTGGAACTGTGTCCATGGAGGCAGCACACTATGTGAAGGCTGTGGATGATGAGCCTGTGCAGTGGCATGAGATTCCCAACCTGGGAAGAAGCGGGTCCTCCATGCTTACACTTCCCGTAACAGCAGCACCCTCCATACCCGGCGGTGATTCGCCCAGGCTGGAATACCAATTTTATGCAAGGGATACCGGGCTTTTCATAGTCTCTTCCTACCTCTCTCCCACCCTTAACTTTCACAACAATGAGGGAAGATCTTTTGCAGTATCCATCGATGATGAGACTCCGCTTGTGGTCAACATGCACAAGCAGTCCCGGGAATTATGGGGCCGGTGGGTATCGGATAACATCAATGTGCAGAACTCCATACATCATATTTCCAAACCGGGCATGCACACCCTCAAATGGTGGAGGGTAGATGCCGGGGTGGTGCTTCAGAACATTGTAGTCCGAAAAAAGGAAATGAGTGATCCCAGCTACCTGGGACCACCCGAAAGTATCAGGATCACCCCCTGAACAGCTTAACCCAGGGTGACCTTCACCTGGTTCACGCTACCTGCCTCGCAGATGGGCACAACAT
>JAOZLK010000643.1 GCA_029934875.1 Bacteroidales bacterium
GCCTATAACTTTTCGATGTAAACAAAGTAGGATGGGTAGACCCTGCCCTCTTTGTCGATTAGCTGAGCTTCCATATCGAATTTGCCTTCGGGCAGGCTCATTGAGAAAGTCACTTCCTCAGCTTCATCATCGATTGTGGCAGTTTTGCTAAAGTCGGCAATGTATAGAAAGGCTTTTTCAAAACCCACATTCTTACTTTCAGGCATGGCCTGCTCCAGTTCCTCTGGCTTATCAGCAGCGGCAAACTCAGCATTGAAACCGAGTCCGCTTTCCCTTGGGAAACGCCTCAGTGTGATGCTGTATTCTCCTCCATTTACGATCTCCACCTTCCATATACCACTGGCCTGTACTGCTTTTGCCGCTCCATACTGGTGCCACGCTTTTCCCAACCTGGCAGAAAGCATATCATGGGAACAGATCCGTACGGGATTTTCATTGGGAGTTCCAGCCTTGATATAGGCATAGCGTTCATTCACCCCTTCATCCACAAAGGATTGCCACCATTTCTCATAGCCTTCAGCTAGCCGGGCTGCCACTTCCGGATGCTGTTCAATGATGTTATTATCCTGTCCCAGGTCTTCCGTTACATTATAGAGCTCATCCCCGTTCACCAGTCGCCAGTCCTTGTCCATGACCGAATAGTGCCTGTACTTAACCAGGTTCTGGAGTCGCTGGGTATCCATATAGAGAATACGATTGGGCCAGCCCTCGCTTTTACCATAAAGAAGAGGCTTGACACTCATTCCATCCAGGGGCTTTACCGGGTTAAAATCTAGTCCCAGCAGATCCACAAAGGTTGGAAGAAGGTCATAGTGAGCCACCAGGTGGTCGATCTTTCTTCCGCCGGTCAGTTCTCCACCGGGCCACCTGATCATCAGGGGCACCCTGTGTCCGCCCTCATACTCACTGCCTTTATGACCCCTGAGTCCTCCATCATACACACCGGATCCAGAAGCAGTTCCGTTGTCGGTCATGAAGATTAAAATGGTATTATTGCTGAGTCCCTGCTTTTCCAGGTAGCGCTCCAGGTCTTTGAAATTATCATCAATATTTGTGATCATCCCATAGAAGCGTTTCTGTTTTTCGGGAACTTCATCCATATCCTTATACAAATTCACATATTCCATGGGAACATTCAGGGGTCCATGCGGCGCGTTGGTGGATATGTAACAGAAAAAGGGCTTTTCCTTATTTGAATCGATAAATCGAAGTGCCTCTTTAAAGAATACATCCGTGCAATAGCCCTCATATTTTTGAGGCTCGCCATTGTGCCAGTAGGTATCGTCAAAATAGGTATTTCCCCAGTAATCGGGCAGCTGGCATATTCCACCTCCACCATGCCGTACCACCTCGTGAAATCCACGGTCCCCGGGCCGGTAGGGATAGTTATCTCCCAGGTGCCATTTACCGAACATCCCACAGGTGTAGCCATTCATCCCCAGGACCTGGGGAAGGATCACCTCATCCTCAAAAAGGATGGAACGACCCGATATGGTATGAAAAACATTTACCCTGTTGGTATGTCGACCCGACATAAGTGATCCCCTGGTGGGAGCACAGGTGGTGGAGACATGAAAGTTGCTGAAATTAACCGCTTCATTGCTGAAAGCATCAAGTGCTGGAGTCTTGATATAGGGGTTACCATGGCAAGCCAGGTCACCATAGCCCTGGTCGTCGGTAATGACGATGATAATATTTGGCTTTTCTGTAGCCTTTAGGTTTATTGAACTGGATATCAGTACGATACAGGCAATTGTCAGGATATTTCTTATTGTTCGTTTCATCGATATGTCTTGATTAGTAATGTTAAGGGCTACTATATACCAGCTTCTTCCTTCGCAATCAGGATATCATCGGCGACCCACTGGTTCAACTTCTCCCAGTCCACGTAACCGACACGATTTGTCCAGAGTGGATTGGTGGTCTGCTCTGCTGAGCTGGCTGTATATTTCTTCCAGAACTCAAGGGCAGTGGTAAGTTCTGTCACCGCCTTTTCCTGGTAGGTCTTATCCTTACTCTCCCTGTATAGGGCCACAAAGGTGGAACCTGCAATTTTATGGGCATAATACTTCCCCAGCAGGGCCATGGTTTGGATGTCATGCAGGGTAAAAGCCAGCTCTCGCTGATCGCCGGCATCCATCGAAGCAAGCGCATCCAGGGCACGGTCGGCATGTTCATGAAGCATGGCTGACACTTCAAAGGGCGACGCAAGTTCGGACTCCCCCCCTTCAAACTCCATTTTCACAAAATCGGGAATGGACTGAAAGCCTGATCTGTCGTGGGGAGGCAGGTTGATAAAGCGGTTCACATCATGAAAGCCGGTCTCGTTCTGGGCATAGCCTGGACGGCTCTTACAGGCTTCAATGTACCATTGAAAATCAAGAGGACCCCAGTGGAAACCTGTAGTAATGGGATAAATCATGGAGGCATCCTGCCATGCTTCCAGCAAAGTGGTCCCGTCAATACCCGGAAAATGGTCATCCAGCATATCGGCGAAACGCTCATTGCTGATTTCCGGATCATAAGCCAGGCGGCCCCACATCATCCAGTGGTACCAGTGCTTTACAATTTCTATCTGCCTGGGACTTTCAGGATCCTTCATCAAGAATTCTCTTCCCCAGACCCACTGGTCAGAACCATAGTAAAAGCCCCTGGAGACCTCATGGGGAATATTTTGTATGAATTCCCTCACAAAATCGGGGGCACCCCAGCGGTACATATAGTTGTCGTCATTGCGTAGCGTCCAGATGGTTTTCATTCCCTCAATTTCTTTCACAAATTCTTCATGATAGGGCTGGGTGGTGGCACTCATCACATGGGCCTTGGCATATTTAAAACTAAAGAGGAATTCAATATTGGGATGGTCAACAAGGGGCTTGAATTTAGCTGCAATATCCAGGGCCCCGGCCATATGCTGCCTGTGGATGAAAGTGAACTTCCGCTCCGGCATTTCTTTAGCTGCATCCAACACTCCATGGGCATAGGTACTAAAGGCCCAATCTTCCTTTTCTTCAAAATCGTAATCATACATAT
>JAOZLK010000644.1 GCA_029934875.1 Bacteroidales bacterium
GATCACCACGCGATGGTTCCTGTAAACCACTGAATGTGGCAATACGCTTTCCGTAATCCATGTGTTTCCCCCCACCACTGTATGGTGTCCAATGGTGGTTTCGCCTCCCAGGATGGTGCTCCCCGCATAAATTACCACGTGATCTTCTATGTTTGGGTGACGCTTGGTCTTTGCCAGTTTTTTCTCAACGCTGAGCGCGCCCAGTGTTACACCCTGGTAAATCTTCACATGCTCTCCGATCCGGGTGGTCTCACCAATTACAATGCCGGTTCCGTGATCAATGAAAAAGGGCGAACCAATCGCAGCACCTGGATGTATATCAATGCCAGTCTTGCCATGGGCATACTCGGTCATTATCCGCGGAATAACCGGCACTCCAAGCCTGAACAGGATATTAGCAAGGCGGTAGACCGAAATGCAGTAAAACCCCGGATAGGCGAGTACAATCTCCTCTACACAGCTGGATGCCGGATCGAAGCGGGTAATGGACTCAGCATCGTTGACGAGTTGTTCAAAAACTTCGGGAAGCCTCTGGAAAAACTGCGCGGTGAGCTCTTCGGGTGACTGATCCAGCGATTTGGAAATGGAATGAAATAACTCCCTTAATTTGATGGTACAACGCTCCAGTTCCATAGCCAGGTACTCCGGATCGGTAGATCCGCTTTCCTTAATAGGGAACAGGGTTTTGATCAGGAAGTCGGTAAACTCATGGGTTTCGGCCATGGAGGGGACTGCTGCGCACTCTCCATTGCTAAATTCACTAAGCCTTTTGGCAAAGGTCTTGTACGGTTTGCTCATTGATATAATGTTAAAAAAGGATGAGGCCCTTTACTTGGAAACCCGCAGTTGTAGCAAAAGGTTCAGAAGAGAGAGTAAGATATATGTTAAAATCACCAGCGTGATCCCCGGAATTCCTGTCAGAACCAGGATGACCACTGCAATCAGAAGCAAGAGGTAGGCGATCAGGTTGCCCCTGAGCCTGAAGTTTTTAAACTTCATGGCATACATTGGAACAGGCATAATCATGTGCATTGCCATAATTAACATTATGGTCCACAGAAAATAAAGGTTTACCGAGGTGCCAAAAAGAAGTCCCTCTTCCATGAACTGCCAGTATAAGCCAGCCCAGAAAAGAGCATGAGCCGGAGTTGGCAAGCCCTTGAAAAAGGTTTCCCCGCTCTCCTGCTGGTTAAATCGCGCAAGGCGGATGGCAGAAAATGCCGGTACCATAAGCACCGAAATAAGCATCACCCATTGCAGGAAGGGCGGATAAAGGCCTGCTTCAGCCAGGATAAATTGTTGCTTGAAAACCGTGTATATAAATATAGCTGGCAGGACACCAAATGAAACCATGTCAGCCAAAGAGTCCAGCTGTTTCCCGGTCTCGCTGCCTGCTTTTAGCAAACGGGCAGCCATGCCATCCATAAAATCAAAGAGCGCTGCCAGCAATAAGAGGTAAACCGACCACTGCCATTGCCCTTCAAGAGCAAGAACGATGGCCACGGTTCCGCAGGCAAGATTCAGCAGGGTTATAAAATTAGGAATGTGCTTTTTCATTGATGCTTCGTTGCTTTTCAAAGTACCTGAGTGCCCAACGCACCAGCATGTAACTCACCCAGATCATAAAGGGCCAGGAAAGATATCCTATAATTGCTCCAATGTACATATTATCTTGGTTATTGGTTAATTGGTTATTGGTTATTACTGGGTACTGAGAACTGTGAACTTAGTACTGTGAACTGGGAACTATCCCCTGCGTACTAATACACATGATGTTCAGTTTCCATTTCTTTTTCATCGATCTTCTTTTTATTCAGGGCTCTCCAGGCATAGATGATGTAGGCCAACACGAAGGGGACAAAGAGTGAAACCCAGCTCAAGGCCACCAGGGTATACTGACTGGACGATGCCTTTGTGATGGTCAGGGAACTCTGAAGGTCGTGCGATGAGGGGTAAAATGCAGTGTTGTTCATTCCTGCCAGCATGAAGAGCGCGAAGACCACCATGACCGTTCCCAGGCCGCTGAACCAGATTCCATTGCTACTACGGGTATGTTTTCCGATCACAATACCTGCCAGAACTGCTAGCACACCCGCCAGGAAAAGCACCAGGACAGGGGTCATGGACAGGAGGTTGTGCAGGTATTTATGTGGCTCCATAAAAATCTCTCCGCTTTCAGGATTCACTGCGAATCCATCCCTCAACATGAGCCAGGTGACAAAGGTGAGGAAGAAAAATACAAAGGGGACTGCATTCCTGGGTAATTCCTTTTTGGTCCTGGCGATAATATTTTCATTGTCGATGGTCTTTTGAAAATATAGCAAGCCCAGGATCCTTGCCAGGAAAAATACGCTCAGTCCCAGCGAAAGGTTGAAGAGGCTCAGGACAGCTTCAAGTCCGCGAGCACCAGTGGCCCAGGTAACACTATACATTTCATCCAGGGAAAACTGTGCCCCTGAAAAGAAGGTCGCAAGCGCCACACCGATAAGGAAAGTACCAAGTAGCCCATTCAGGAACAGGGCCCACTCGTAAGCCCTCTGTCCCAGGAAATTACCCACCTTTGTTCTGAATTCATAAGATACCGCCTGGATTACAAAAGCAAAGAGAATGGCCATCCATACCCAGTATGCACCACCGAAACTTGTGGCATAAAACAGGGGGAAGGAGGCAAAGAATGCACCTCCAAATGTTACAAGCGTGGTAAAGGTGAATTCCCATTTCCTGCCCAGAGAATTCACAAGGATGGTCCTTTCAGATGCCGATTTACCAATCTTAAAAAGAAAGGTTTGCCCCCCCTGAACAAAAAAGAGAAAAACCATGATGGCTCCCAAAAGGGACACAATGATAAACCAGTATTGTTGTAATTCCAGATATGATAGATTTCCAAACATAGCTATTTCCCTCCGGGTCCCTTTTTAATTTGTGAAATCATGATTTTTATCTCTGCAATGAAGAGGGCAGTAAAGGTGCCCAGGAAGATCCAGAAAGTTGCTTGAACAGCACCCGGACTCAGCCTGGTTACGGCTG
>JAOZLK010000115.1:0-3959 GCA_029934875.1 Bacteroidales bacterium
TAGATATCGATACATATACCAGGGAAAGAGAAGCAAGGATCAGGCAACGGGAAGCTGCAGTGCATGCCGCTACTTTATCAAGAGCACGCTACGATGGAGGGCAAACCGCTTACCTGGAAGTACTGGATACGGAACGATCCATGTTCAACGCCGAACTGGAAGCCACCGCTGTGAAACGAAACCAGCTATCTGCTTATATCTTCCTTTACAAGGCACTGGGGGGTGGATGGATCACTCCGGAAGAACAGGCTGCAGAACAGGCTGCAGAGCAAGAATAAGCTAAGTAAGCCGTTTGTGAAAATGCTTTGAGTCGCCCCATTCACCATAGCCGATCTCTCCATCGGCCAGCTGGATGCGCACATCCAGGCAGTTTTTACACTCCTCGGGCTCTTCGTCTACACAGGGTTTGTTTTCGTACAGGGCGTAATCATTTCTAAATTTCCCGGGAGTAATGTTGGGCATAATGATGTTGGCGCCTATCTTGATCGCTTTTTCACGCCCAAGGGGATCAATGGCCTGCAAGGCAGTAGCTGCAGCAATGTTAATATCCTTCATCAGGATCCTCAGTATGGCCACCATTTTCAGGGCAAGGTCAAAGCGCACCTGGATGGGTAGGAGTTCGCTACGATATTGATAAAGAGGAGTATGCTGATGCTCAATATAGGGTCCCATTCCCACCATATCGATGTCGAACTGCTTCATAAACAAGAGATCGTCGGCCAGATCGGCCGTAGTTTGGAAGGGCAATCCGATCATCACACCGGTACCGGTCTGGAATCCTATCCTTTGCAGGGTCTTCAGGCAGGTTAGCCTTCGGGCGAAGTCGTGAAGTGTATTGGAGGGGTGGTACTGCTTGTATAGCTCCGGATTGGAGGTCTCGATGCGCAGCAGATAGCGATGCGCCCCTGCATCAAACCACCTTTGATACACCTCCTCTTTCTGTTCACCCAGTGAGAGGGTGATACCGAGCTTCCCTGCAGACAGCCTTTTGATCTCCCTGATCAGCTTTTCAATGCGCTGCGTGAATCCGGATGATTCAAGTTCACCGCCCTGGAGCACTAAAGAACCATATTTATTCTCATAGGCAAAACGAGCTGCCTCCAGGATTTGCTCATCAGATAAATTATATCTTTGGGCCTCTTTATTGGACTTTCGTATACCACAATAGTAGCAGTCCTTTCCGCAAATATTGGAGAACTCGACCAGTCCGCGAAAGTGAACCCGATTCCCAATTTCCCGCATCTTAACTTCACTTGCTTTTTTGAAAAGCAGCTGTTTCTCTTCACCCTCAGATTCCAGTAGGGTGATAATTTCATTTCGCCCCAGCCTTCCCTTCTCCAGTATCTCTTTCACTCCCATCTATCTTACTTCCTATAAATATGTACTTGAATCGCTGTCTATTTTCACAAATGGTGCCACAGCCCGCTGGTAAATTCCATGCATATAGGCAATGGCCATTCCATAATTTGTTACCGGAATTCCTGCTTCTATGGCAGGCTTTAGTCGGTTGATAAGTTGCTTGCGGGTGATCATGCATCCACCGCATTGAATCACCATGCTGTAATCGTTTATTCTTCCCGGGACCTTATTCAGGCCAGCCACCACCTCATACTCCAGTGTTTTCCCGCTGAAAGCGGAAAGCCATCGGGGGATTTTGATCCGGCCGATGTCGTCGCAAGAAACCTGGTGGGTACAGGATTCCAGAATCAGGATTCGATCACCGTTTTCCAGTTCAGACAGTTTAGGGGTCCCTCTCAGATAATTCTCAAAATCACCCTTGTACCTGGCCAGTACCGTAGAGAAACTGGTCAGTGGTATATGATCCGGAATGGATGCATCAGCTTTTTTAAAAACCTGGCTATCTGTAATGACCAGGGCAGGCTCGGGTTGAAGTCGCTTCATCAGCACATCAATTTCTCGCTCCTTGGCTACAACAGCAATGGCATCATTATCAAGAATGTCCCTGATGGCCTGCACCTGGGGAAGGATCATCCTGCCTTCGGGTGCCTCATCGTCAATGGGGGTGATCAGCAGGACCAGGTCACCCTGGGAGATGAGATCACCCACCAGTGATTTTGACAGGTAGGCCGTTTCTGGAATAGCCTCCCTGATTTTATCAATCAATTCCTCCCTGTTATGAGCATTCACTGCGGAAAAGTCAAACACATCCTGCTTAAATTTTTCCTTCAGGATTCCCTGTATCCGGGGTAGGAGAGGACTGAGGTCCGATTTATTATGGATCACCAGGTAAGGAACCTCCCACTTGTCAAAGTGAGCTATGATCTCTTCTTCCTTTTCATCATAATGGTTATCAGTTATAAGCAGGATACCAAAATCGATCTGTCGGAATATCTCCCGGCTTTTGGCCACACGCTTTTTACCCAAATCTCCTGTATCGTCAGTACCGGCAGTATCGATCATTACAACAGCTCCAATACCAGGAATCTCCATTGATTTTTTTACCGGATCGGTTGTGGTGCCTGCTTCGGCCGAGACAATGGCCACATCCTGCCCTGCCAGGCAGTTGATCAGTGACGACTTGCCCATGTTCCTCCTTCCAAATATCCCTATATGTGGTTTGGCATCTCTTCCCTTCATAAGCATTCCCTGATGTCGTTCATGGTAAACCCTTTCTTCAGAAGCTTATCGGGCTCCATCAGCTTCTCAAGCAGCTCCGGATCCAATAAGCCAAGCTTTTCATTGGCTTCAAAGATAGTTGATCCCTTCTCATTCATTTCCCTGGCTAGCTTTGCCGCCCTGTGGTAGCCCAGCAGTGGCAACAGGGCGGTACTTACTGCCCCGCTGGAGTATACACTTGTTCTGGCCTTTTCTTCATCAATCTCCAGACCTTCCAGCATTTGATTTTTCATGGCTTTATTGCAGGATATCAATAGTTTGAGGCTCTCCAGCATGGCACACCCGATCTCGGGCAGATAGGCATTCAGCTCAAGGCAGCCCTGTGCTGAAAGTGAACTAATTAGCTGGTCATTGGCATAAATTCGGTGAGCCGATGAGATGATGTATTCAGCAATTACCGGGTTTACCTTACCTGGCATGATAGATGAGCCCACCTGCCGTTCGGGTAAGCGGACCTCCCTGTTACCGCCAACTCCCGATGCAAGCAATCTCAGGTCGGAAGCAATCTTTTCCATGTTCACTGCATGAGCCTTCAGGATGGCGTGAACCTCTACCCATTTGTCCATATTGGAAGTGGCATCGGGCATATGTTCTCCCTGGGTCACAGGCAGGGAGGTGAGGTTTTTCAGTACCGGGACCACTTCCATAATGTAGAAGCGGGGAATCGAGATTCCGCTACCGCTTGCACCCCCTCCCAGGTTGACCACCTTGATGCGTTCAAAGGCTTTGGATACCCTCCACCAGTCCCTCGAAAGCGCCTCATTATAAGATCCGAAGAGCTGACCGTAGGTTGAGGGCACGGCCTCCTGCATCTGTGTATAAGCCAGGCGAAGACTACTCCTGTATTTTGTTTCAAGTGCCTCCATGGAAAAACGGCTGGCATTAACAGCTTCTTCCAGTTCATTCAGAAGCTGCATGGCTGCGACCGTAAGGGCGGTGGGAATCACGTCATTGGTCGACTGGTAAATATTTGCGGTCTCAATGGGATCCACATGCTGGTAATTGCCAGGCTCTTTTCCAAGTCCAAGAAGTGCTACATTTGAGATAATCTCATTGATATTCAGGTTTATACTGGTTCCGGCACCGCCCTGTACTCCTGGTACAATGAAGTTTTCAAAATGGGATCCGGAAGAGACTTCGGAGGCTGCCGATTCCAGGGCTCCCAATGTTTTCTCAGCTGGCAGCCTGAGGTGATCCACCAGGTCGGGATGCTCCTTTTGAACAGCTTTCAGAAACTTCCTTACCGTACGAAAGCAGGCGAGTTTTACCAGACCTGTGGCTTTGTACCATTCTATGGGGAAAGGCAAGGTATTTGAGAAGTT
>JAOZLK010000115.1:3969-9885 GCA_029934875.1 Bacteroidales bacterium
TTGGCACGATAGGCGTGGATGCCGTATAATGCATCTGCAGGGAGGGAAACTTCTCCAAGGAAATCCTTTTCAATTCGCATGAAATCATCTTTCATGCAAAAATAAGCTAATAATTGTTATTTGGTAATTAATCCCTCTTTCTTTAGCTCCCCTAATAACAGGTAGGAGTACTCATTAAACCAACCCTCAATGCTCGCTGGATTATGGGCTTCGGACTGAATAGACCAGAGTAGCAAATCTGACTCAAGATCATAAAAATTGGTCTCTATATAATAGGTTCTGTCGGTAGAATAGTAACCGGGGGAATATACCTGGGGATAGTAGTGATTGTAGTATCCATAGTAGGATCCATACATGCCGTAGTTCATCGGGTAATATGAAGTTCCGGGATTATAAGTCTCGACGCTTAACACATCAAGTACAGCGATAATAAACACGGCATCACATCCGGTTCGTTTAATGGCCTCTGCCATTTGCTCACGTGAGAAATTTTCAGAATTAGAAAGGTTCGGAGGGAATACTGAACTGCTTAAAACGGCCTTATTGCCCCTCGAATTTATGGTAGCTGCCATCCTGCCCTCAACATCGAAGTTCGTACTCACGTTTTCTGCCAGTACCATCACAAAGATTGACTTATACGGGCCCTTGGTATAGGCATCGGGATTGATCCAGGAGACTGTGATGCTTTGGCTTGGTCCACATCCAAAAAGTATTGCGATAAAAAGCAGAGCGAGGATAATTTTAGATTTCATTTTCAGATTTTAAAAACTTACTTTAATTATGTGTAGCTTGATAATTGATTTTATTAAAAATACTAAATTTTGTTATTTATTAGCTGTATTTAGTAGATAATTCTCTGTAAATTATTAATTTACACTTACATATTGTAGGCAATGGAACTGACTGAAATCTTTAATCTCTTGTGGTGGTCTATCATCGGCCGCTTGATGCTGAATATTGTGGTGGTTTTGATTTTAGGGCGATTCATCTATTATCCAAGGAATCGAGGTTCATATGAATACCTGTTTACCTACATCGCTACATCAACAATAATCTTCATTGTTTGCATCATGCTAAGCCAGGTACAGGTGGAGCTGGGAATTGCACTGGGACTCTTTGCAGTGTTCAGCGTCATCAGGTTCAGAACCGTCCAGGCCTCACCCCGGGAACTTTCCTATCTTTTTGTAAGCCTTGGTCTGGCTCTTATGAATTCCCTGGTATCCTTTGAAACGCCTTTGATCAGGTTAATGGTAAATAATCTGTTGATTCTGGCAATTATCTGGATTGCCGATTATTTCCTCTTTCGAAATCAAAGTATAAGGAAAATGATTAATTATGATCGACTGGATCTGATAGAAAAGTCAAAACGACAGGAAATGGAGGCCGATTTGAAAATCCGCTTCGGAATCGAGCAAATCAAGAAAATTCAGATAGGAAACATCGACACCCTTAAGGGGCAGGTCAAAATCAGAGTGTGGATCGTGGACCAGGATCAGCTACATTTCGAGGATTGATAAGCTTCATTGCATTTGTACATCCATCCTAGGCTGTACTTCAAATGGACTTATAAAAAAACTGCGGACATTTCAGATATCCGCAGTTTTGCTTAAATTATATTAAGGATTTTACAGGGACCAGGCCATGCCCAGATTTACGGATACATATCCCTGGTTTCCCAAGCTATTGGTCTTGAATCCGTTGTAGTATTTTACGGCAAGTTTCACAGCACTGGAATAGTTTATTTCATAAAGCAGGCCCACTTCACCCTTTAATGCAAATTGCCATGAATTAAGTTCATAACGGTAGAGATTCATGTCAGTGGATCTTTCAGAATACATGGTTCCAATACCCAATCCAACATAAGGTTTCAGCGCCTTATCTGTTACAATCAGATAATCAAGAGTCGCCAGTAATGGAACCTGATTCTGATAACGATATTGAATGCCGGAGAGTGATTCTGTACCCTGGGTATAGGTGTCGTAATCCTTATTTTCGTAGAAAACGTTCCATCCGGCATCCATTCCGACAAAAATTTTGGAACTGACGTATCCCCTGTACTCTATAAGCATTCCACGCCAGCTGGTTTTTGAGATGTAATCTCCCATATCTCCCGTTCCGAAACTAACAGAATATTGTACAGACATATAGCTGTCTTGCTGACCGTAACTTTTTGCAGTCATCAGTAAAAAGCCGAATATCATTAAGAAAATTATCTTTTTCATATTATAAAATTTTTGATGTTCCACTTAGTTTGTTTTCAGGTAGGGTGACTGGGTAAAGGCCTGATCAATGCTTTTGGTGACCCTTGAGCTATTGTAAGCCCCTGAGAGCAGTCCGTTAATATTAGCAGTCCAAACCCGGGTTGGGTCAATATACTCATCACCATCGGCCACCAGCGTCATCAACAATGTTCCGGTTGTATAAGACGAAACAGATGGGTAGCCCCATCCCCATCCCCCACAATAATAGTAATAATACCAGCACCAGTAATCATAATAGTAGTAAAGGGTCGTATTGGTCCAGACAGCCGGAAACATGACCAGGTCCGCATCTGCAGGGTCCTCTGTTTTTGTCCAGCCCAGTGCTGTCATGTTGGATTTTATTTGATTCAACATCTGGGTATTATAGGGCTCCTTTACAAATGCAGGCTCTTCACCCTCAAGAAGGTCCCCTTCTAATTTCACAATTTTGTCCGGAATAGCGTATACTCCCTTGCTCTGGAAATCGAAGCTGTCGTCATAGTTGGTATAAACCACGTCGGTATCTTCATAATATTCAATTCCGCCGGGATGGCAGGAACCGAGAAGAATTATGATACTGAGGTAAAAAATAAATTTCTTTTTCATACGGGTAAATATTAATGATTGGTTATAGGAATTAACAAAGATTAGAAAATAAAGTTGTAAAAGTACAATAATAATATTAAAATGCTTCGGACACAGCCAGGTAAAAGCCCATGGTTTTTTGGCCAAAACCAAAGTCAACAGCCAGGTTTGTCCTTGAATACTTATCAAGCTTAACCCGCAGACCAAAGCCATAGCTGGGTTTGATGGATTCAAATAATTTCAAAGGCAGACCTGGATTGCTGGCTGTAGTTGCATTTGCAAAAACAACGCCCCCAAGCAGGCCATTGCACTTCGACAGAGGGAAACGATATTCCACTTCACCATATACCAGACTTGGTCCTCGAAACCGGCCCTGCGTATATCCCCTGGATGCCCTTCCACGCTGGTCATAGGCTGTGGCCGGTAATATCATGTATGGCAAAGTACCTTTCTGGGAAAAATCGCCCATCAACCAGAAGGCTATAAGGTGGGAGGGATTCCGTTTTGACAAACCATGATAACTTCTCCATTCAAACTGATAAAGGTTTGACTTCCTGTCGTTGCCAAGAAATTCAAATCCTCCATGCCAGTTCACTGATAAAAAGTAACCTTCATAGGGCTGAATCATATTGTCTCGCTTATCAATTACAAAACTTACGCCAATTGATGAGTTATGATATTTCTCGGTGTTAAATCCATAATAGGTATTGTAGGCATAATGGCTGGTAATCAATGTGTCGGGTGAGCCAAGGCTCAGTTTCTCATCGACTATGTCGAAGTAAGAATCATAGTGGTAGCTCAAACCAAGATAGAAATCATCCTTAAGTTCAAACATGACGGACTGATGAATGCGTACAAAATTGAACTTCATGGGCTGGGTCAGGGAATCAGTAGTGGTTTCCGCTCCTGACAGGCCGAATTGATAGTCAAGAATACCCCCCTCGGGAGCAGTTGTACCCAGTCCAAATGTTGATTGCGAAAAGATTAGATACCTCCAGTCGCCGCTTAAAAAAATCCGGTTGTTGTTGGTATAGATGCTGTTTTTTAGCAAGAAAAGAAACTGGTTCATTGTCGTATACTGGATACTTCCCGAGATGAGTGAGTATTTTGATTGTTCCGGAATTTTAAAAGCATACTGCCCGCCAATACCAAACATAAATCCGGTGGCTGGATTGGAACCAATAATCGGCAGAAGCATTAAGCTTCCTGCATTTTCGGGTTTTACTTTCGGGGGCTTCTTCAGGGCATCCCGAATCACATCTGCTATGTCACGTTCGGGGCACAGGCTGTCGGACTGAACACTTAGGGAATCCTGCGCTGTAGAAAGGCATGGCATCAGTAAAATAAAGAGACACAGCAGTACTGATTTCAAATTGCCGGGTTTTTATTGATCAGTCGGATATCGAAAGATAGTTAATAAATAAACAGCTTCCCCTTAATTTGCTTTAGTCGGCTCAGATTTCATCAACCTGACTTCAGATATCAGGCCCATGGGGTCAGGCTCCTGAAGGCTTATCCAACGTTTGGCCACAGCATTGTCAGATAGTGAATTGGTATAATTGGCCAGGGTAGTGGTATATGTGATCTCTAGTGAATTTTCACCAGCTTTCAGGATGTCTCTGTCAATCCGGTATAAATGTCTGCCCGACCATCTCACACCAAGCCTGTGTCCGTTCAGCTTTGCTTCTGTAACATGTTTTTCAATTCCCAGATCCAGGAATTGCCATTCTGTCCCGGCCAAATCAAATGTGGTTTGATAGCTTACCACACCGGCAAAAGCAGAAATACGCTTGTCTGGATGTGTTCCAAACTCAAACAGTATTTCTGATTTCATTTCAAAGGATTCTCCATGAACCGGCTTGAATTTCATTGACCACTCTGCTCCAATCCCCCTGGAGTTATTCTCATCCGGGTAGACCAGGTCCAGGGCTTCACCTTTATCATCATTCTCAAGTACGATCAATATTGACTCCAGCGCCTGCAAACGAATCGTCAATTCCCCCTTATTCCACACCGGATAAATGGATCTCTCACCGGTATGCGGATTCCAGCGCCAGGCAGTTTTCTTTTTGTTACTGAATGTGAGCTTAAAATCCAGACTGTTTTGCTCATCCTGACTGGAAAAGAAAAAGATATCTTTCTTTTCGCTCTTATATTTTGCCAGATAAAGTTTTTCATATACAGGACTGAGCGCTACACCCGACTCTATGTCCATATCCCTGCTAACTTCACCTGTCCAGGATGTTACCGTGGCAGCATCCTTCGGAGCATTAATGATGCTGACATTTTCATATCTAAGGGCCGATTCCATAAATTCTTTTACAGTCCGGTCATTTTTTTCCTTTTCAAAATATGAAGGGGCTTCAGATGGCATGTGGTCAACAAATAGGAATTTAACTCCCTTTTCAGCAAGAAGCTTAATTGCTTCAGCCGTTTCTGCTTCCATGGATCTGGCTCCTGAAACTATGACCAACTGATATCCAGCCTTTTCACTTTTCATTATACCCTTCTCAGCAGATGCCCTTTGAATCACTCCTTCATTGATATAATCGGCTGTTACGCCATTTCGACTGAAACCTTCCCAGAGGTCATGGTTGTACCAGGGGTTCCAGTAAAATGGGATGCGTGCAAGACCCCATTGTTTCCAGATATCTGCCTCGGGGGTAAGAATAGCTACATCTACTACTGGTTTCGAATGCTGGAATACAGCAGAAAGCCTGGCATTGTATTCGGCCCAGTGTTTGAAATAGGGCCACCATGTATTCTGGTCAGAGAAATATGCACCAAAGCGGACCCATCCGGGGAAACCGGCTTCCGGGGGAGAGTAATTGTAACCGTGTAATATGGAATGATTGATACCGGTGATGAAATTGAAGTCATCATTCTTTTTTACCATGTCCAGTGTGGTACGAAATACGCCAGCGGTATTTGTCATTGCTTCGCTACTGACGATTTTTGCTCCTGATAAATGAGCTGCTGATGAAGCATATTTATTCCATATCCAATACCCATGAAATTTGGCATTTTCAGAGAAAAGCCAGTTATTACTTTCGGGTATATCCACAACCCTGTACCCGTCGAGGATACCCAT
>JAOZLK010000645.1 GCA_029934875.1 Bacteroidales bacterium
CGTTGCTGAATAACATTCCCTCATCAGCCAAACGGTCAATATTGGGAGTTGGGCAGACACTCCCAAGCACTCCCCCATAGGCACTAACAGCCTGGGAAGTATGATCGTCCGACATAATGAACAGGATGTTGGGCAGGTCCAAATTTGTTGCTTTTCTTTTCCCCGAATAAGCGCATGAAGCCATCAGGATAGCGGCTAGGATGATTAAATTTAATGGTTTCATAGTTTGATTTTTGTGTGACTCGTTTTACCTGCTTATTAGAATATCCAATGGGCCGGTGCCAGTCACTTCCGTCCAGATCAACAGGCATAATGTGCCATCCACATCCCTGATGATCCCCTGGCGCAGGGAAGGGCCTGCAGTTATAGTCTCTCCATTGATGCTAAGCTTAGCCAGAGTTTCACTATCCCAGTTTTGAACCTTGAAGCATGGATTAATGACCGGGCTCTCCTCTGAAGCGTCAATACTAAAGGAGATATCCCCACCGCCTGCCCTGAAATCAAAGGATTTGTGGACCTTGTTGTATCCCTTGCTTTCAGCACCGGAGGTCCCGACAACTGCGGGAGGGGTCTGCCAGGACCTGGCATGGGGAACGATAGCATCGATCTTCTGATCTGTAAAACCATAAAGGATTAAGCTTCCATATTCCGGGGCACAGTCATTGGCCGCAAGTGCAAAGTGAGTTACCCTGTCCTGATCAACTGCATACCTGCCATCGGATGGAACCAGATGCATGGGCCAGTGATTCCATGGCCCCGCAAATGGATCTTCAGTGTAACGCGATTGTTCCTCAGCACCCCATGGGGTAAAGCATGCTCCCTGGAAAGCCAGGAAAACCTTGTATTCTGATTTGGTATTGATCAGTTCAATATCTGCATCTTCTATTGAATTTTCAGGCATGATGTTTGGCAGAGACCAGGTCAGATCTGCGGTTTCTCCTTTGCGGTTTGCCATGGACAGCGCCTGAAGATGAACCACATCCAATGCCGCTTCCCCGGGATTAGTCAGCAGCTGGATATCCTGGAATCCAGGCGCCTCTTTTTGGCCCCCTCCCCACAATACCTTCCGGACCCCGGTACCATCGGGATAGATGGTATGGTATTCATCCGACCAGTTCTGGTCTTCCGTGCAGACATAACCCACATCCACACAGGGGTAACGCCAGTGGATAAGAACCCTGGCAGGAGAGCTTTCAATGATTCTTGCATAAGACATACGAAGCTGTTTGTCGGCCATATGCTCAGAACAACCATGCGGTCCCCAAATCTCAGAACTCTGGTCGGCAAACCAGCGATTGTTATCCGTAACCCAGTTGACCGCATAATTGGTGCCTTTCCAGAATATGACAGAAGTAGGCAAATTATCGAATTTTACAACGATCTCATCATTGTCAGGCAAGCGCCATAAGCCATCCCAAATCTCATTAAAATCCAGGGATTTATAAGATGCTCCGAACGATTCCGCCACACCCAAATCGCCGGGTAATTTCCCGAGAGCCAGGCTTGATCTGGAATCCCGGGGTTTAAAACTGTCATAATCCGAAGCCAGTTTGTCTTTGTTCAGGGCAGTTCCATATATCCTTACCTCATCGATCATTCCCTGAATGCTGTAGAGATATTCAAGGTTCTGATCAAAGTCCCTGACATAATCGGAACACCTCTCCTTTTCATTGTTCCTTCCTATCATCAAGGGCTCATCAGGAAGGGAAAATCCGGTCATATCTGCATCAAATGTTGCTTCCACTTTTCCGTTTACGGCCACTGAAATTTTTCCTGGGGAAATGATCCCCGCAATTTGAGTCCATTCAGCCTGTTTTAGTTTGGATGCTGATTTTACTTCCTGTCCGCTTACCCGGAAGATCACATATCCATATGGGTCGATGCCCAGGAAAAATCCTTCTTCGCCAAAACCGGTGGACTGATGTACAATTGCACAATTATTGTAAGGGTAGGCATCCAGGGCAAGCCATGCCTCTGCAGTTACAGATCCCGGATCAGCCAGGGTCAGAGGTGAGGGAAGACTTACTCCGGTGTAGTAACCGTCAAATGCAAGGGCTGTTCCTGAAACTCCTGCTTTAAAAAGACTCATTCCGCCTTCAATGGGACAGACCGTATTACTAATTTGTTCCACAACATGGTCCTCATGAGCCTGCATCCCCTCATCAAAGGTCCATGAAGCCAAAAGCGCATCATTACCTCTCAGTTCAGTTATAGCCCTTCCTTCCACTGCTGGCCGGGGATAGAAAGGACCTTTTTCTCCCCATTCTACCTGGCCGTGTTCAATGCCGGTATCAGTGAGCTTCAGAGTCTGCCTGCTAAGAATGGCCGGATTGTTCCAATCCTCGAACCGGGTTCCTTCTGCATTTTTTATTTCCCTTTTTATGCTACCATCCGGTGTAATCCGGAACACCTCGTGTACAGCGGCCCGGAGGCCTGATATATGAGTCGGGTCCAGGGCCTTGTTTATGGTATTGATATTTTCCATATCCAGAATATACCTCCAGTGCACAACGATCTCTTCGGGAGTAGATTTGAGGAGGCGGACGTAGGTATAATCCAGATTTGGATCCTCATCCTTTTCGCTGAAAAGTTCATCTACAGAGTATCTCCCCTCATTCGTAACCCAGGTTGGTTGATACAGGGTTTTTCGGGAGAATTCCAATCGCTTCCCCTCTCCCAATACTACCACCAGGTCTTTGTATTTGCCCGATTCAGTTCCTTCCATTGCCAGATCGGAATGGTATGCGTAGAATCCGGCAGGTGGTTCGGTGAACGAAGATTTGGGCTTTACACCGGATGAGCAGGAAGCAATCGTTAAAATCAGCAGGATATTAAAAAGAAACATTTTCATGGTTTTCATTTTGGGTGATTTATTAATTGTTCGGAAGCTGATAAGTAGTTTCTCAATAGCTCATTCATCTCCTTTACCACTTCAGGATACTCTTCATACAGGTTCCGGGTCTCATAAGGATCATCCTTCATATTGAAAAGGGAGCCTGTTTCCTCCCAGGTTGCCGGATCTCCC
>JAOZLK010000116.1:0-314 GCA_029934875.1 Bacteroidales bacterium
AAGGATATCTTTCGCCCTGAACAGAGGTTTTAATTCAGGACTGCAGGAGGATATGCTCAATGTAATCCAATCTGCCGGCCTGCCTCTGCCACAAGATTCCTGGCATACAGCCATGGGATTTGAATTTCTTGATTTCGCCTGGAGATTCAACAACAGATGGATCATAGGGGGCGGACTGATGATCAACAAAGATGATCTGGTCTCATATAATTATTACCACTATAATTATGAAGAGCCGGGATTGGAACAATATCACTACTCATTGGGGCTAAAGGACTTCCGGGTTTATGCGGAGTATGCCATCTGGCCGGTTG
>JAOZLK010000116.1:324-2386 GCA_029934875.1 Bacteroidales bacterium
TCTGGCATACAGCCATAGGATTTGAATTTCTTGATTTCGCATGGCGATTCAACAACAGATGGATCATAGGGGGCGGACTGATGATCAACAGAGATGCTCTGGTTTTACATTCTTATGACAATGAGAACTATAACTATGAAGAGCCGGGAGTACAACATTATTCCTACGCATTGGCGCTAAAGGACTTCCGGGTTTATGCGGAGTATGCCATCTGGCCGGTTGACTGGTTCCCTGTAAGGCGTACCGAGTTACTTCTTGGCGGAGGTTTTATAGTCAGCAGGCCAAACACCTACTTTTCTTGCTATTATCTGAACGATACGATTAATTATGATGATGGTTATGTTGAAGCCGGGAACACTTATACGATCTTTGGGGCCCAGCTCAGGGCGTCTTTTCATGTTTATGTTCTCCAGAACATATCCTTTTCTGTGGGAATGGAAGGAAACCTCTATCAAAACCTGGAGATTCCTTCAGTGGATTTGTTGGGAAGTATTCCGGAGATTCGGGATGAATTGCCAGCGCATTCCTTGAATTACAGCACGGTAAGGTTGAAGGCGGGGGTACACATCTCTTTCTGACCTCTTTTTGACGGAATACCCGTAATTTCTCGGGATAACAGCAACAATTTTGTCTTTCAGGCGTAATACTCACGAGATTCTCCATTATGGGGATATTTCACTATTTTTGCATTCTTAAATGATTGATATATATGGAAACAATGACGTACAAAGAGACACTACCCTATAAAGTTGCCGATATCAGCCTGGCCGACTTTGGCCGGAAAGAGATTGAAATTGCTGAAAAGGAGATGCCCGGACTGATGTCCATCCGGAAAAAGTGGGCCGCTGAGAAACCACTGAAAGATGCCAGGATCATGGGATCTCTGCATATGACTATTCAGACTGCAGTGCTGATTGAAACCCTCGTGGATCTGGGTGCAGATGTCAGGTGGGCAAGCTGCAATATTTTCAGTACCCAGGATCATGCTGCCGCTGCCATTGCAGCATCAGGGGTTCCTGTTTTTGCATGGAAAGGGGAGACCCTTGAAGAGTACTGGTGGTGTACTGCACAGGCACTGACTTTTCCCGGGGGAAAAGGACCACAAATGATTGTTGATGATGGAGGAGATGCCACATTGCTCATCATTAAAGGATATGAAGCCGAAGATGATGCATCTGTACTTGATGTGGAAGCTTCCAGTAAGGAGGAAGAAGTGATCCTTTCCACTCTGAAGGGGATTCTGGCCGAAGATCACGGAAGATGGCACAGGGTTGTTCCTGAGATGAAGGGTGTATCTGAAGAGACCACAACCGGTGTTCACCGCCTTTACCAGATGATGGAGCAGGGAAAATTGCCTTTCCCGGCAATCAATGTGAATGACTCGGTTACCAAGTCAAAATTTGACAATCTCTACGGTTGCCGCGAGTCACTGGCAGACGGGATCAAGCGTGCTACTGACGTGATGGTTGCCGGGAAAGTAGTGGTTGTGGCCGGTTACGGGGATGTGGGTAAAGGTTGTGCCCATTCAATGAAATCCTATGGAGCCAGGGTTATTGTTACCGAGATTGACCCCATATGTGCCTTGCAGGCTGCCATGGAAGGATTTGAAGTCAATACCATGGAAGAAGCCGTTAAACAGGGTAATATTTATGTAACCACAACCGGTAATAAAGACATCATCACAGCCGAACACATGGCTTCCATGAAGGACCAGGCTATTGTGTGCAACATTGGTCATTTCGACAATGAGATACAGGTAGAAAAGATGGAAAACTGGGATGGTATCAGGAAAATTAATATCAAACCCCAGGTGGATAAGTTTGTTTACCCTGATGGGCATGCTATTTTCCTGCTGGCTGAAGGCAGGTTGGTTAACCTGGGATGTGCTACAGGGCACCCATCATTTGTAATGAGTAACTCATTTTCAAACCAGACCCTGGCACAGCTTGATCTATGGAAGAATGATTATGAGGTTGGCGTTTACATGCTTCCCAAGCACCTTGATGAAGAGGTGGCCCGCCTTCACCTGGAGCAGTTGGGTGTTAAACTGACGACCCTCACC
>JAOZLK010000116.1:2486-9884 GCA_029934875.1 Bacteroidales bacterium
ACTGCTTCATTGTGCTCCGGAAACATGGTACAGGTGCGGTCGTAGGCATAGAACACCAGGTCAGATTCCCGGTAGAGTACAATTCCGTTAACTCCACCGGCGATCAATTTAGAACTTCCAATACCCATGTCACCCAGATCGGCATAAAGTAAGAGGTAGATGTCGACCCTTACCACAGGAATCAACTCCCCCTTATTACTTTCACAGGAGGAAAGGAATAATCCTGTGACAAAGAGGAATAATAATGAGAAAAATAATAGCCCTGTTCGTTTCATTTCGGCACAAAAGTAATAAAACCACCTATTTTTTGTAGTTTTAACTCTGTAAAAGAATTATTATTGCATCAATCCCGACAATTGGATGGATTTTGATATAGGAAATATATTATATGTTTTGATCACCCTGGTGGCGATCATTGCCACCTTGTTGGGGAAAAAGAAAAAGCAACCTGGAAAAAGTGCGAAGCCTGGATTTTTTGAGAACCTGGAACAGGTACTCAAAATGGGTCAGGAGGATCCGCATGTAATGGATCTCCAAGGTGAGGAACCCGATCTTCAGGTGGAGAGAGAAGATGCAGATTACGAGTATGTTAATGAAGAATCCAGCACAGTGGATGAGGCTCCTTCATTAGATGAGGGTTACAATAAAATGCTACAAGGTAGAGCCAGAATGTCTTTTGAGGAGATGCCTGCAGACGAAGTGAGTGCTCTTAATCCAATGGAAGTGGTCGATTTGGAAGAGGCCGATGGTCCTGATTATTTTGAAATCATTAAGGACTTTGATGCCGGAACTGCTGTTGTTTATTCGGCCATTATCAACAGACCTGATTATTGATATTTTTTTTATAATTTTGCAAGTGAAGAGTTCCGGATTACCGGAATTCTTTTTTTTTAATTAAGTAAGGGAGGATAAAACTATGGCGCAAACTTCTTACATGACAGAGGAGGGCCTGGACAAATTGAAAAAGGAACTGGACCATCTTACTAAGGTGGAAAGACCTTCCATTTCACTACAAATTGCCGAGGCCCGGGATAAGGGGGACCTGTCTGAGAATGCTGAGTATGATGCAGCGAAGGAGGCACAGGGAATGCTTGAGATGAGAATATCCAGGATGGAAGATATGGTCGCCAATGCGCGGGTTATTGATGAATCAAAGATTAATACCTCTTCTGTTCAGATCCTGAATAAGGTTAAAATAAAAAACACCAAGACAAATGCCCAGGTTGAGTACATGCTTGTATCTGAGGCAGAGGCGGATATAAAGAATGGGAAGATATCGGTTGCCACACCAATTGCCAAAGGCTTACTTGGAAAGAAAGTTGGGGATGTGGTAGAGATTAATGTACCCTCCGGAGTGATGTCTTTCGAAATTGTGAAAATATCTTTATAGCACAGCTGTCATGCCAAGCGTTTTTTCAAGAATTATCGCAGGGGAGATTCCTTCATACAAGATTCATGAGAATGAACGTTTCTATGCTTTTTTAGATATTAATCCCCTTGCAAAAGGGCATACCCTGGTGGTTCCTAAAGTGGAGACTGATTACCTCTTTGACCTGGAGGATGATATGCTTGGAGACATGATGGTTTTTGCCAAGGAAGTAGCACTTGCCATTGACAAAACAATGGAGTGTAAACGGGTGGGGGTTGCAGTCCTCGGACTTGAAGTTCCCCATGCACATATCCACCTGGTGCCAATAAACGGTTTACACGATATTGAGTTCAGCAAGCCCAAGTTGCAATTGTCAGTCGAAGAGTTCGTGATCATTGCAGAGAAAATCTCTGCTGCTCTTGAATAAGCTTATTTGAGTCTTTCCGGATTTTTGCGGATAAAATCTTCCCAGTTTTTTGGGCCTGGCGTTTTTTCTAATCCCTCCTTCTGGTGGAAGTGGCACAGGGCCACTGCCAAACCATCCGTAGCATCAAGATTTTTAGGGATCTCTTTGAGCTGGAATAGCCTTGCAAGCATGGCTGCCACCTGTTCTTTGGAAGCATTCCCGGTGCCGGTTATGGCCAGTTTAATTTTCCTGGGGGCATATTCTGAAAGAGGGATGTTGCGGGAAAGTATAGCAGCAATGGCAACCCCCTGTGCTCTCCCGAGCTTTAACATTGACTGTACATTCTTACCGAAGAAGGGAGCTTCAATTGCCACTTCATCCGGCAGAAAGCGATCAATCAGTTCCAGTGTTTTCTCATGGATCAGACTGAGCTTCATGTAGGGATTAATGGTTTTTTTCAGGTCCACAACGCCCATATCAAGATAACCCGGGGTATTGCCATAGCCCTTGATTACCCCGAAACCCATCAGGTTGGTTCCAGGATCTATCCCCAGGATGATTCGTTCACTGTTTTTGTGCATTTCTAGTAAGCATATTCTGTAGTAAGATACCTGAAATCAACAGGATGATACCATACAGGGTTGTAAGAAAAATTGTCTCATTCAGTACCAGCCTCACAATAATCAGGTTTATAAAGGGGGCTATAAAAATCAGGTTGCTAATCCGGTCGGTCGTTGGGGCATATTGCATTGCCAGTAACCACAATACAAATGTAATGCCCATTTCGAATATTCCCACATATATGGCGCTTCCAATCGCCTGGGGAGTGTCCCCAAGCAGGCTTCCCCTTATCAAACCAATGATCAGGAGAAGAATGGAGGCAAACAGGAAGTTCAGAAACAGGCGTGCTACCGGATCTTTATTGTCTTTTGCATTGTAGATGAAATAAATGGCCCAAATAATGGAGGTGGAAAGTGCCAGCACTATTCCCAGGCGGTTTTCAGGGTCCTTTGCACCACTGCCTCCCTGCAGTGAGATCACGATAATCCCGGAAAAACTGATGACCATGGCCCCAATACTTTTCAAGCTGATCTTTTGTTTCAGAAGTGGTATGGAAATGATAACAAGTACAATGGGCCATATCATATTTAGTGGTTGGGCTACCTGGGCCGGAAGAATGGAGTAGGCTCTAAAAAGGATCAGGTAGTAGGCTACTGGATTTAATAATCCCATTAGCAGTGAGAACCATAGATCTGACTTTCTGAAACGAGCGAGATTCTTATAGCGTTTTCCAAATAAGAGCAGGATGCCCAGGACCAGGGCTGAGGTGAAGGTGGCTCCTGTGAGTAATTGGAGAGTATCCTGGTGCCGAAGCCCAATTTTAAATGCTGTGGGTATGGTGCTCCAGAAGAGCACAGCCAGGATGGCTAAAATAAATGCTTTCCTGGCTGATTTCTCTTTCATATATAATAATCAATCTACCTGATGATTTCTTTACCCTTCCCCATATACTTGTGCAGAACCTCGGGAAGCTTAATTCCATCGGGTGTCTGATTGTTTTCAAGTACTGCGGCCATGATTCTTGGTAGGGCCAGGGAGCTTCCATTCAGTGTATGTGCCAGGATGGGCCGCTTTTCACCGGCTTCACGGAAACGAAGTTTCAGGCGGTTGGCCTGGTAGGCTTCAAAGTTGGAAACTGAACTTACCTCCAGCCATCTTTTCTGGGCTGCCGAATAGACTTCAAAATCATAGGTAAGTGCCGATGTGAAGCTCAGATCACCTCCGCAGAGTTGAACAATGCGGTAGGGAAGCCCAAGACTGATGATCAGTTTTTCCACGTGCTTAACCATCTCGTCAAGTGCCGCATATGAGTTTGAAGGATGCTGGATCTGTACAATCTCCACCTTGTCGAACTGGTGGACCCTGTTGAGGCCCCTGACATCTTTCCCGTGCGACCCGGCCTCACGTCTGAAACAGGGGGTATAGGCTGTGTTTTTTATGGGAAGCTCTTCTGCATCAAGGATCACATCCCTGTAGATATTGGTGACCGGAACCTCCGCAGTGGGGATCAGGTAAAGGTTGTCTTCTGTAACATGATACATCTGTCCCTCCTTGTCAGGAAGCTGCCCGGTTCCGAAGCCGGAATCTTCGTTGACCATTAAAGGAGGCAGAATTTCTTCATAGCCTGCAGCGGTATTTTCTTCCAGGAACCAGGAAATCAATGCCCTCTGGAGTCGGGCCCCGTCTCCCCTGAATACAGGGAAACCAGCCCCCGTGATCTTGACCCCCAGTTCAAAATCAATAAGCCTGTATTTCGTTCCTAATTCCCAGTGAGGCAAAGCATTTTCATCCAGTTCCGGCATGGCGCCTCCCTCCCTTATCAGCTTATTGTCAGCTTCAGTGTTTCCCGGGGGTACAGATGGATGGGGTACATTCGGGATCTGAACCAGCAGATTGTTCAGATCTACAGAGCTATCTTGAAAAGCTTTTTCCAGGGATTCAACTTCTTTCTTAATGGCCGTGGTCTGCTCCTTTACCTTATTAGCTTTTTCAGCCTCTCCGCTTTTGAACAATACCCCGATTTCTTTGCTCAGTCGGTTCATTTCTGCTTGCAGCTCATTGGTCTTCACCTGCAAAGATCGTCTTTCATTATCTTTGGAGATGAGCTGGTCGATCAGTTCGGGCTGTTTGAAATTTTTGATTTTTAATCCCTCAAGGATGGTCTCTTTGGAATCGCGGATAAATTGGATTGTCAGCATTTTATGGGCATAAAAAAACCTGTAATACACATTAAAGATAGTGCATTACAGGTGGATCATATATTGATTTGATATTTTTCTACTGGGTTTCTACCGGTTCAATGGAAACGTAAGATTTGTTGTCCCTTTTCTTGGTGAATTTAACCGTTCCGTCGATTAAGGCAAAGAGGGTATGATCCCTGCCGAGGCCGACATTGTTACCAGGGTTGTGAACTGTACCACGCTGTCTTACGAGGATGTTCCCAGCTCTCACAAGCTGTCCGCCATAAAGCTTCACACCAAGTCGCTTGCTTTCTGATTCGCGACCGTTTCTTGAACTACCGGCTCCTTTTTTGTGTGCCATAACTTATATCTTTTGACTTTTAACTTTTCTTATTCCTTATCTGCATCCTTCTTAGGAGCAGCTTTCTTTGCTGCAGGCTTCTTTGCTGCGGGTTTCTTTACAGCAGCGGCCTTGGGAGCAGCAGCTTTTTTCTCAGCAGCCTTGGGAGCAGCAGCCTTGGGAGCAGCAGCTTTTGGTTTGGTAGCAGCCTTGGGAGCAGCAGCTTTTGGCTTGGCAGCACCGGCCTCAGAGATCGATTCGATCTGGATCTGGGTCATGTATTGCCTGTGGCCATTCAGCTTCTGGTATCCTTTACGTCTCTTTTTCTTAAAAACCAAAACCTTATCAGCCTTCATGTGGGAGATAATTTTGGCAGAGACTTCGGCACCCTTCACGAGGGGATCTCCAACTGAAATTTTACTACCGGAATCGATCAGTAAAACCTTGTCAAAGCTTACTTTTTTACCTTCTTCGGCTTCCAACCTGTGAACATACAATTTCTGGTCTTTTTCAACCTTAAACTGCTGTCCTGCTATATCAACAATTGCGTACATTAATACAATGTTTTTTACTTGATGTCTGAATTTGGGTCGCAAAGATAGAAAAGTTTGTGTGATTGACAAAGTTATCCAGCAAATAATTTACGCAGATGCTTGAGAGGTCAAGTAATTAATTAAGAGCTGATTTTGTCATAGTAATTTCTATATTTGTGTTGAACGAGTGGAGACCTGGTATGGAGAAAATAAAGCTTAATGTTCTCGGTATTTCATACAGTCAGACACAATCTGGTGCATATGCCCTGGTTTTGTCAGAGGAGGAGGGAAGTAGGAGGATACCTATCATTGTAGGAGGATTTGAGGCCCAGGCCATTGCCATTGAACTCGAAGGCCTTGCCCCGCCCCGGCCCCTTACCCACGATCTTTTCAAGAAATTTTCTGATTCCTATGGGATTCGGCTCCTGGAGGTAAATATCCATAAGTTAGAGGAGGGTGTATTTTTTGCAAATATATTGTGCGATAA
Organism: Bacteroidales bacterium; assembly: GCA_029934875.1. Classification (GTDB taxonomy): domain Bacteria; phylum Bacteroidota; class Bacteroidia; order Bacteroidales. The sequence continues at coordinate 8,363 of JAOZLK010000116.1, forward strand.
TGGCGATCATCAAATTACCCTTGATGCACGAACTTCCGATGCCATTGCCCTGGCTTTAAGATTTCACTGTCCTATATATACCACCGAAGAGATTGTTGAAAAAGCAGGTATTGTTCTTGACTTTGAAAAAGGAACGGGCATGGAACAAAGCGGAGAAGAAAGCGCTCCCGAGGAGCTTTTGGAGAAGCCCGAAAAATCAGTAAAGCGAACGATTTATCCCGGTCTGTCAGAAAACAGCATGGAGGAACTTAAAGGTCTTCTTGCCGAGGCTGTGTCAAATGAGGATTATGAAAAGGCCTCAGAGATCAGGGATGAAATAAACCGTAGGTCTAAATGATTGCCGATACAATCCTGGTAGATTCAGCCCTTGCTCTTGCGCAGCAAGCAACACCTGTTGCATCAAACATGTCAAATATTTTACCCGCTGAGGCAGGATTTGATTTTGACCTGATCCGCTTGCTGAGGGGGCTCCTTGGAATGGGGGTGCTTATTGCGATTGCCTGGGCATTTAGCTCCAACAGGAAAGCGGTGTCATGGACCATGGTCGGAAGAGGTTTGGCCTTCCAGCTCATCCTGGCCGTTGGTATTCTCTATGTCCCCTTTGTCCAGGATTTCTTTGAATTTATTGGAAAGGGATTTGTGAAAATCCTGGCCTTCACCAATGAGGGCGTTACTTATCTTCTAAAAAGCCATGTTACCGGGGAGCTGGACCCGGCACTACAGAATTTTGCTTTCTCCATTCTTCCAACAATCATCTTTTTTTCTGCGCTGTCCTCCCTCCTGTTTTACCTGGGAGTGATCCAGATCTTCGTGAAGGGATTTGGCTATGTGCTGTCAAGGGCACTTGGACTCTCAGGTCCTGAAAGCCTGTCTGTGGCCGGGAATATTTTCCTGGGCCAAACCGAATCGCCCCTTTTAATCAAACCCTACCTGGAGAAAATGAGCAGGTCGGAGATTCTGCTGGTGATGGCAGGAGGAATGGCAACCCTTGCCGGGGGAGTGCTTGCCGCTTATATCGGGTTCCTGGGAGGTGCTGATCCTGTACAGCAGGTGATCTTTGCCAAACATCTGCTGACAGCTTCCATCATGGCCGCTCCCGGAGTGATAGTGATATCGAAAATAATTGTGCCCGAAACAGAATCCATTACCAGGCAGATTGAAGTAAGTAAGGAGGAACTGGGCAATAATCCCCTTGATGCCATATCAAACGGAACAAGCGATGGACTCAGGCTGGCTGTTAATGTGGGTGCTATGTTACTGGTGTTTATTGCCTTCATTGCCTTTGCCAACTATATTTTTGTAAAAATTGGAGGGTGGACTCACCTGAACGACAGGATATTTTCACTTTCCAACGGGAAGTATGACGAGCTGAGCCTGGAATTTATCATGGGCTATGCACTATCTCCCCTGATGTGGCTCATTGGAGTGGCAAGAGATGACATTACCCTGGTGGGTTCGCTGCTGGGGAAGAAATTAATCCTTACCGAATTCATGGCTTACATCGACCTGGCTGATATGAAAG
>JAOZLK010000646.1 GCA_029934875.1 Bacteroidales bacterium
TCTCACAGATCCCAATGGAATTGATGAGACGGAACCACAGTTGAGCTGGCAAATGGTATCAGACATACGCGGGCAGAAACCTACTGCATATCAGCTGCTTGTGGCAAGTTCGAGGGAAAAACTGGCAAAAGAGAAGGGTGATCTCTGGAACTCGGGTAAGATAAAATCAGGTAAGTCCAGGCTTGTTAACTACAGTGGCAGGGCTCTTCAATCGCGCACAGAGTGCTTCTGGAAGGTCAGGGTATGGGACAAAGACGGCAGGCCATCATCATGGAGTGGTCCTGCATACTGGTCAATGGGACTTCTTAAAAAGGAAGACTGGACTGCTCAATGGATCGCTTCCCCGGATTCTGTGACCGCCCCCTATTTCAGGCATGCATTTAAGCTGGACAGGTTACCTGAAAGGGCAAGCCTTTACCTTGTTTCCCTGGGTTACTATGAGCTCTATATCAATGGGGAAAAAGTAGGCGATGAAGTTCTTGCACCCGCGGTGTCAAACTTCAGTAAACGATGCTACTATCAAACATACAATGTCTCCTCTTACCTTAAAGAGGGAAAGAACAGTATCGGAATATGGATGGGAACAGGATGGTATTCTCCAGGATTACCAGGAGTTAAACACAATAGCCCTGTAGTTCGTGCGCAACTGGAGTTTAATGGCGGAAAGGAGCAGCATGTTGGAACGGATGCTTCCTGGCAAACTAAAGCAAGTGCAAGATCTCTTTTAGGGAAATGGCGATGGGGAAAGTTTGGAGGAGAATTGCTTGATGCACGTCTGATAGATAAGCAATGGTGGGATACTGAAAGATCAATCCATGGATGGAAACCTGTCGTATTTGTTGAAACAGCAGATGTACCATGTACAGCCCAGAAATGCATGAACAATACCCGGCTTGCTGAGATTGCGCCGTTATCCATCGAACAGCTGGATGATACTACGGTTCTGGTCGATTTTGGCACAAACCTTACCGGCATAATAAAAATGAAATTCCGGGGCCTTGATCCGGGCAAGAAAGTCACCATTCATTATGCAGATCTTGACGGTCGGAATCCAGATGAAGCATGGCGTCTTCGAATGGCTAAGAAGGGATTTTCCACTTATAATCAATATGACGAGTTTATCTCTGCTGGGGGAACCGGGGAGGAGTTTGTCAATGTATTCAATTATCATGGCTTTCGTTACGCACTTATTGAGGGTTTAGCATATTTGCCTGCAAAAGAAGACATTGTTGCCATTCCCATAGAAACAGAGCTTCCTGAAGTCGGATCATTCACCTGTTCCAATGATCTTTACATGCGCATACATAAAATGGTTCGATGGACATACCGGGCCCTGAACCTGGGTGGGCAGACCGTTGATTGTCCGCATCGCGAAAGAGTTGGTTATGGAGACGGGCAGACAATCATGGATGTGGGTTGTTTCAATTTTGATGCCTCCACCCTTTACCGCAAGTGGTCGGAAAACTGGTGGGACGAGCAGAAAGAAGATGGTTTTGTCCCCTTTGTTGCCCCGACTCCTCACTCGACCGGAGGCGGACCCGCCTGGGGGGCAATGTGTATTATGGTTCCATGGAAAACTTACCTCTTTTACGACGATTTGAAGCTCCTCGAAACCGGGTATCCCCATATGAAAAAATACATTGAATACCTTGGCTCTCACAGTAAAGATGGTGTGCTCGGGGATATTTTCCCAGGTGAAAAGTGGGATAACCTGGGTGATTGGGTGCCACCCCGCAGAGGAATGGATCAAAGCGAATGGGTGGATGATAACTCCCGTCTTTTTTTCAACAATTGTTACCGAACTCATTTGCTTCAGATAATGATGAAAGTTGGAATGCTCCTGGGTAAGACCGGGGATGTATCAGCGTTTAAGCAAGAACTGGTCATCGCACAAGAAGCGATACACAGGCGTTGGTACAATGCCAGAGACAGCACTTATGCTAACGGAGAACAGCCTTACCTCATTTTCCCCTTACAAACAGGAATTACACCCGATAGGCTAAAAAATGCTGTGTTCGAAAAGTATGTTCATACCCTGGTGGAAAAGGATGGGGGACACCTGAACACGGGGATGATAGGTACGCAGATCATGTTTGATTACCTGCTGGAAAACCATCAAAATGACCTGATAGATCTTATGGTTAACCGGACGAGCTATCCGGGTTGGGGTTATATGGTCGAAAACGGAGCAACAACCTGCTGGGAGCAATGGAATGGATTTTACTCACAGATACACTCCTGCTTTCCCTATATAGGTGGTTGGTTTTATCGTGGTCTGGCCGGGATTCAATGGGATTCTGAGAACCCCGGATTCAAAAACATCATTCTCCGCCCGGGACCGGTAAAGAGCGTTGACTGGGTAAATTGCAGCTACAGATCCCAATACGGTGACATCAGAAGCAACTGGAAAAAGGAAACGGATCAGTTTATGTGGGAAGTGAGCATCCCACCAAACACAACTGCAAGGGTGTATATTCCGGGAAAAGAGATAAGTGTAGATGGATTGGAAGCCTCCGAATTAAAAGATATTACCTTCCTGCACCAGGATAAGGGCAGCAATGTTTATAAGGTAGAGTCCGGTAACTATTTTTTTATCAGTAAGTTATAAATATTTTCCTATGAAAAACATTCTCTTTGTTTTCGCTTTTGCCATACTTTCCGGATGTGCCGGTCCTGTCAAACAGGAGCCGGATATTGCAGAAGGATTCCGGGATCCGGGTAAGGAAGCCCGGCCAAGGGCCTACTGGAACTGGCTGAATGGAGATGTATCCAAAGCCGGTTTGACCCGTGACCTGGAAGAGGCGAAGGACAAAGGGCTTGGCGGACTATTGATGTGGGATACGGAGGCCATGCGAAATCAAGACGGATTTGTTCCAGCCGGTCCGCCCTTTTTGGGGGACGAATCGGTCGGATTTATACAGCATGCCATAAAAGAGGCAAAACGTCTGGATCTTGACCTGGGACTGGTCTGTGCCAGTGGATGGAATTCCGGCGGTACCTGGGTGCCCCCTGAAATGGCAAG
>JAOZLK010000117.1:0-440 GCA_029934875.1 Bacteroidales bacterium
GCCATACTCGTTGGCTTTAACTCAACTTCCTACTTCATTCGTACCTTCAAAACCAAATATGGGAAGACTCCAAAGGCATACAAGTCCGGACAAGTTGGGGAGAAAGATTGGCAATAAGCTTTGGAAAATCTTACTTGAGCTGGAATGGAAGATACCAGTTGTTCTCATCCTGAAGCAGAATCTTCATTTTGTCTCTCTCCTGAGGAGGGAATTTCTGAGATACAATTTCTGCCAGGAAGCCACTGCCGTCCAGCCCCAATTTATTACGTCTTCTGGCCATTCTTACCAGGTCATAAAAGCGATCCCCTTCAAAAGCAAGTTCTCTTGCTTTTTCATTCAGTAAGACCTCTTCCATATAAAGTTGTTTCTCCAGGGGGGTTGTAATTCTTTTATATCCTATAATTTCATTATTATAGGGATGAAACTCATAAATAATGTCT
>JAOZLK010000117.1:450-4878 GCA_029934875.1 Bacteroidales bacterium
ATCTACTGAGATCCCTTTTCTGTCTGACAGTCCAACCCTTCCAGCCACTCCCATTTGTCTTGGGTCTCCCTGGTAGAACCCATTATAAATATACTGCTCGGCCCTTCCCACAAATTTAGTGATGAATCCCCCCCCGGACTCATAGGTCCAATTTGCATATACTTCGGCAGCATATAAATGTATAGCCGCTGCTCTGAAAATGGTGAAATCTGCGTCATGCTCAAAAGGCTGCTTTCCAATGGTGTATTTAAATACTGTTGTATCAACCCCCTCCATGAAATCAATTAATTCATTCTGGTTGTCCTGATACTTAAGCTCCAGCATATAAATGATGGCTGAATCGCTTAATTCCTGTCCATTCTTGAGATACCTGTAGGAGACTCCATGACCCCTGTAGAAATCCCCTGGAGTCCCGGGTTCCTTCACATAAGATGCATCCGGATTTGCAGCACTGAGGGATACATCTTTCCCTCTCCAGACTGTCTCCCACAATTCAACCGTCTTTTTAGTTGGCTTTAATGCATACAGATTGGGAGCTTTCGCTGAAAAATAATACTGTAGACTATTCCGCTGAAAGGAAAGATTGGTCTTTCCGAACCATAAAGTATATATATGTTCCAACTCATCAATAGTGGTAAAGATATTCTTCCATGACCCGTAGCTGAACTTACTGTCCATTCCAAACCTGATCTGGTCTGCACCACCCTCTGAATATGTCAGGATTACATTAAAGTTCTCCATGGCTTTGATGTAATCTCCGATATGCAGATGCATCTGACCCAACAGGGCATACATTGCATATTCGTTCCATACCGTTATATTCCAGGATTTATCCCCATTGTCAAAGCTATAATCAACGCCTACCACCCTTACCCTCTCTTCGATCTCCTGAATGCACAACCTTGTCATGGCATCCTGATCCAAAAATTTCCTTTCGGTATATTCATAAACTTTTTCAATGGTATCATTATCATAGCCATTGGGATGATAATCGATATAAGCGCTGTCAATATAGGTTCCGGAAGAATTTACAAATTTGTTTATCTCGTCAATATCCGTTAATGTTTCCGGTATGTAAGGAATTTCATCATATATACGCACTGCATTGAAATAGGCCCAGCTTCTCATGCAAATGGCCTCGCCAAGCATATAATGATAATTTGAGATAGCCGATTCAGGATCGGTAAGCTCGGGAAAGTTATTCTCCAGAATCCTGATCATCTTATTGGAAGCCGCGATTAATTTATAAAATGCGGAAGGGCTGGCATAGCGGTTCATAGGAGAAACTTGAAAATTATATACTTCCCTCAAATCCGCATCAGCATTCCTGGTAACTTCAAGCAGGTCACCCCTCAATTCTCCCAAAACAACAATTTGTTCCACAAGTTCCTGCTGAAGGGCGTATAATCCCAGGCTGGCAGACCTTAACTCAACATTGTCAGCCGGAAATTTTTCATCTCGGATAATAAGCTCCTGGTTTGGGTCTAAAAACTTTTCACACCCACATAACTGACTTAAAATCAGAATAACTACCAGGGGTCTTATGATGGATCTATTCATTCTAAAACAATCTAAAGTTTTCAATTCAGCTCAATTTTCCGCATCTAAAGGCCAATCTTAATACCTCCCATGATTCCTTTGGTTTGTGGCATCTTACCATAGTCAACCCCCTGATACAACAACTCTGCCGAATAACTGAATTCCGGATCATATCCTTTATAAGCTGTCAAAGTAAAGAGGTTTGTGGCTGTAACAAATATTTTAAGACTATTAATCGACAGCAGTTTCTTTTTAACAGAATATGTAAGTGTGAGCTCCTTCAGGCGCAAGTAGGAACCATCTTCTATCCATCGATCAGAAAAGTCATTGTTGCCAACGGGATCATTCCAGGTTGCCTTAGGAATGGTTGTTTCCTGGCCTTCATACTGCCAACGCTGTAAAACTTTAACACTCTGGTTTGAGAGGTCGGTCATTTTCTCATTCTGATACCTTACGAAATTAAATACTTCATTCCCATAAACTCCCTGAAAAAAGATATTGAGCGAAAAGTTTTTATACCGGGTATTCAGAAATACGCCCCCATAGAAGTCAGGTTCAAAAGATCCCAGTATTTGTTTATCAGTATTGTTAATATACTGGTCCGTAGATCCGTTTTCATCTGGCACATTTTCAAATATAGCATCTCCCGCACCAAAAGGCACTCCCCTGTCGGAATATAAACCAGCGTCATCAGCCTCAGCCTGGGAGCTAAATACGCCTGAGAAACGATATCCATAAAAGCTATTAGCCCGTTCACCTACCCTGTTAATTACAGACATGCCGCCAAAATTTGAAAGCACCTGCTCCCCCCCCGATATTTCATCTACGATGCTGCTTATTTTTGAAATATTCCCACCAAAATCCAGGGAAAAATCTTTGCGGCTGATAATACGGCCAAACAATTCTGCTTCAATGCCTGTTGACACAAGACTTGCTCCATTAGTAGGGTAGCTGTCATACCCCAGGTAGCTATTCTGCAATTCAAAAAGCATCAGGTTTCCACTTTTATTGCTGAAATAATTGAGGGTAGCAGAGATTCGATTGGCCAGCAAAGACAGGTCAAGTCCAATATTAAATTGACTTTTGTTTTGATAAGTTAGCTCATTATTGGCCAGTTTCCCTGGGACCAGCACTGAAGTCTCTCTGTATTGAGAAACCACAAAATGACTGAAAGTGTTTGTCTCACCTACATCATCGTTACCGGCAATCCCGTAGGAAACCCGCAATTTAAGCTCCTCTATCGCATACTTATCTGATAAAAATGACTCTTCAGAGAGCCGCCATGCTCCTCCGATGGAATAGAATAGGCCAACGGGTAAATCACCCATCAATACTACATCTTTTGCCTGTTTGGTGATTCGTGAAGAAATATCTGCAGAAACAGAACCAGTTACCATATACTTGTCGCGATAAGTATAGTTTATAGTAGAATATGCAGCACCCCAGTTCCACTGTAGATTCCTTCCACCCAATTCATCTAACAGACTGAAACCCCTTTCCAGATTAGTGTATTCATCGCTGGCCGTATTCTTACCAATTCCCCAATCCTCTGCATAAGTAGATTTTTGCCAACGAAATCCAATACTGGCACCTATCTTATGATTGGAATTGTACAGGGGATTCTCATAATAGACCTGGTTGTCATTATATAAAGAGAACAATGCACTGTTTTGTGCCTTTGATACATTGAATACCTCACCATCATACATTAAATCGAATCCACGATCAGGGATAAAAAGATATTCCTTAAGGTTATTTGAGTTTAATCCCAAAACCGATTTGAACTTTATTTCCTCTGTAATATCGCCGTCAAGGCTGATGGAGGTAAGAAACCTGTAATTCTCAGCCTGCCCACTGAGCAGTTCCCGCACTGCGGTTGGATTGGAAGTGCCAAGTTCTTCTACTTCATCTATGGTCGCAAGAAGGTTACCCTCTGAATCATATTTATAGGGATTTAACATCGGACTTTTAAAAAGAGCCGAGAGAATTGGACTTGCTACATCTGATAAAGCTGATTCTTTCAATTGGGAAGTACCGGTCGTTAAATTGGATGCAATATTCAGTTTGAGCCATGGGAATATGCCAAAGGAGCCTACAAGCCTGATATTTAGACGTTCAAGTGAGGTGTTACTAATTATACCCTCCTGATTCAGGTAACTTACTGACAGACCATAATTGGCTACTGCACCACCACCACTAATTGAAAAACGCATGTTCCACATGCTTGCATTGTCAAAAATTTCATTTTGCCAAAGCGTATTATGCTTATATGCAATATATTCCTTATCCTGTTCTGTATAATATAATCCAGGGTAAAGCTCCTTGTAAATCTCTTCATTGATACCGCTGGAGAACAGAAGCTCATTGGCCAGGTGTCTGTAATGATTGGCATCCAACTGGGGAAAATTATCAGGTTTCCAGTTTATACCGGTTCTCAGAAGCACATCGATTTTTGTACGGGCTTCTGTGGGTTCTAATGTCTTTATATTAACTACACCATTAGCTCCTTTCATTCCATATATTGCAGTGGCCGTTGCATCTTTCAGTACAGTAATTTCTGAAATATCCAGCGGATCAATAGTCGAAAGTGGGTCATAGTTGTAACCCTCAATCATTTCATTGTATAGAAGGCTGTTTTCAATGGGTATCCCATCCACTATATAAAGGGGCTGATTATTGCTCAACAGGGAGGAATATCCCCTGATGAACATTGTGACACCTGATCCGGGCATAGCAGAATTGCTGGTAATAAATGCTCCGCTGATCCTGCCCTGAATATATTGTCCCACATTTGAATAGGGCTGTTCGTCAAATCCCTCCGGATCCAGGGTAGAAAACGATGTAATTAAATCACGTCGCTGTTTGTCTCTGCCATGCAGAGAGATCTCT
>JAOZLK010000117.1:4888-9880 GCA_029934875.1 Bacteroidales bacterium
GTCAGGCTAGTCAGATAAACGATAATGCTATCCTCATTTTGGAGTAGGACTTGCTTTTCATGATAGTCATTCAGAGGTGTTACTAACAACCAGTCATGACCAGCAGAAAGTTCCAAAGCAAAATTACCATTTTCATCTGTGTAAACAGGATCCCCTGCTCCGGGTATGCTGATGGTAACATCACTGATGGCCTGACCTGCATCATTGAGAACTCTGCCATGCAGCATTTCCCTATCCTGCCCCAATACCACAACCGAAAGCATGATTCCCACTAGAGCTATAAAATATATTTTTAAACTTCTGTTCATATATTCAAGGATTACTCACTGTAACTTTCCAGTAAAAAGTAGTCTATCACAAAACCATTATCCGATCTTTGTCCCGGTTCCACATATCGAAGGGTAATGTTCACATTCCCATATTCATTTATATTTTCAAGCAGAATATCAAAACTATTAAATCCGCTTTCAGGCCTGAATACTTCTTTCGTGAAACTTCGAACCGGCTCTCGAAGGTCATACAGGTCCACCCGGTCTGAAGAACCGTACCCCAGATCAATATCCTGCAACTCGCCATTAACCATAATCTGGAATACACCGGAAGGACTGGTTTTTGCTCTGCATAGCAGCCGGTACCGTCCGGGGAAGATATTCTTAAATGAAAAAGTCATCGAAAACTCATCAGAATAATTTGCTCCATCGAATCGCACTGTCAGGGTGGAATCGTTCTGTGCAATATTTGGGGTCAGCTGGCCTATTGGAGTCACTGGAGGACCAGTGACAATTACGCCCGCATTCCATGCAAAGAGGTTATTTCCTTTACTTAGAACCAGGTGTTCTCCCTCCATAATATTTACTCCTTTATAGAGGCTGTCAGGAACTATAAAATCGAGATAATTATAAGATCGCCCATTGCTACATCTAAATGAAGATTGAAAATCTATATTATCCGGATCCACATCAACCGAATCTCCTTTAATATTCCTTATGCGACCGGATGCGAAATGTTCAGGACCAAGGTCATTCCAAAAGACACCCTGATCCACCAGGTAGGGCATCAGGACCTCATTCTTCCATTGAAAGGGAACACTCTCTGCAGAAGGCAAATTCAGATCATCGGCAATGATTTGAATTGCATTGTCAAACTGCTCCTGGGAGAATAGTAACATGGTAGCCTTCTTGGTCCTGAATTCCTCGGAAACAGGAAAAATCTCCTCTTCAAATATATTTAAAGTGGTTAATACTGTGTCGTATATGGTATTGCCATCGGGATCATATCCAATGGGGGTGCTCAATTCAAGATCAAGGTAGGTCGAATCCTGAGAATCGATATAGGCCTCAAAAAAAGGATTCGTCAAACCGATGTATTCATACAAATTTGGTAAAGGTTGTACCCCACCGGAAATCTCATAAAACTTACCGTTCTTGCACAAGGGTCCCGACAAAGTGATCTCTGCAGCATCAAAATATCCTGTACCTCCTGAATTCTGAATGACAGCAAACTTCCCGCCTGAAGTCTGGATATTCTGATTTCCCTGTATCTGGGCAATATTGATATAAGAATCGGTGATGAGATATTTAATATAATCGATGGTGTCAAGGTAGAGATCCGCCATAGATTCTATGGCTTCATTGGTTGGCACAAAGAAGGTCAGGGATCTTCCCTTTTCGAAAATAGTATCAATTTGATAAGCATTGAGAATGGAGAGGTAAGATGAATAATCCTCGTTTTGACTTAAGAGGGCAAACATCTCCATATCAACATACTCCTCCGTGTCCGCATAATAGTAATCCTCCAATTCTTTCTTACAGCCAAACATGGAAAGGAAAGCCATCAGGAAGATTCCGGTATTGAGAATTTTTATCATTGGTTCAATTATATTAATTACTAACCGGTTTAAACACGATCCTGTCCAGCAACAAGCGTCCCGGTACCACCGTATTCAATTGTATCTCATGACTTGAGTATTCGGCAAATTCAATTGTACCCAGCACAAATGCAGGGGAAAAATCACTGTTGGCGCTACTCCCACTGGTTAAATCGAGCACACTTCCTAACTTATTGCCATCCAGATATGCCTGCAACACAGCATTAGATCTGTCATTTCTATGGGCAACTATACTTACTTCATAAGCACCAGCCAGAATTTGCGGCATATGGTAGGTAAATTCAAAATTCCCATTCATGCTTATATAATCATTGTTTAATACCCCGGGAATATTGCTGGCCTGATTTGTATAGTTCAGGTAGTCAATGCCAAATAGTTCAATAACATCCAGATCTTCTTTGCGGATGTCCGTACTTCCTTCGGTATAGCGTAGTTCATTAATCTGGTACTCTTCATAAAACTGGTACTCCTTCGTTTTTCTTCCCGGTAAAAAAGGGAATAGAATTTGATCAAGTTGGTGAACAGCTCCGGTTTTAGTTAGAATATTGCTATGATCCTGATCCACCATCAGGTAATTAATCAAAAGGGTATCTACTCCCGAAATCACTGTATCAAAAACCTGGGTCCCGATATTAAACTTTATCTCCAGCCCATAGTCCTCCGATACCGGAAGATCTCCATAGGTATTATAGATGGCAGTCTCAAACTCATCCAGAAAAACACTGGAGCTTAACACATGGTACCTAGCAAACTTATTTACCTTATTATCAGGATGGGAATAGTCGCTATCTTCCGGACCAATCTCGGCAATCAGATCATCAATGTTATTGATCCCATTTGCCTGGTATAGCTCATCTGATTCCACAAACAGGGTATACTCATTATAAATTTTTCGATTTAGCTCATCCAGGAAATAATAATTCAGGGTGTCTTCAAGCCCGCAGATTTTAAGCAATTCTGAATAAATCCCATATCCTTGATCCCGATTAACCTGGGTCCATTGATAACCGGTATAAATGACGGGTGTCAGCATTTTATCACTTAGATGGATCATACCAGTGCTCTTTTGAATATTGATCTCTTCTACAGTGGCCTCATTATTCACTGAATAGACAATCTCACCCCCTTCATCTAAAAATATAACGGTCAGAAAATCTTCTGAAAGTGTTTTGTCTGGCAGGGCACCATTGGCAAAATCAAATGCATTCACCTCCACATTCAATACATGATACCTGATGAGTTCTTTGGTGAATACTGTATCCTCCAATAATTCATCCAATGAGCCATAGGTGTAATTTTCATTGATAAATCGGTTCACCGCATCATTATCAGGAAGAAAAAGTGTATATCCATTGCCACCCAGATGACTGTTGTAGGAGCCCAAGGCATCAGCCAGGCGCCCCACTTCAATAATCTCCCTGAAGAATGAGTAGCTTTCCTGGTCGTTATCAATGTATTGTAATATATTTTGATATTCATCACCCGTAAATAGAACCTCCACAGTATCTTTCTTGCAAGAAAAGACCATCATTGCCATTCCGAACAACAACAAAACCACAGGCTTAAACCACATCTTCGCCTTACTAATTGCTTTCATAGTAGTATGGGTTTTGTGTGATGTTTCTATTTCTTTCAATCTCATCTATATGGATGGGCATGTACCATCCCAAAGGATTACTCAATTTTGCCTTTTGCACCAGTTTCTGTGTGGATGGAACATCCTGAACCAGAATTTCAATCAGCTTATCCTTATTGGCATAATTGTTTCTTCGTCCCATTCGTAAGAGATCGAACCATCTTTTTCCTTCAAATGCCAGTTCTTTTGCCCGCTCTGTCAGGATGGCATCTTCAAATACCTGTGCATCGTTTGATAACCTTAGAGCATCCACATTCGCCCGTAATCTTACCATATTCAGGTAAACCAGTGCTTCATCATAATTACCCAGCTGGGAATATGCTTCTGCTTTCATTAAATATAGATCTGCCAGACGATACACGATGAAATTGGCGCTGGCACTGCTTCCTGCCGGACGGCCTGTTTCCTGATCCGGAAACTGGCCTCCATATTTCCATATCCTGTTGGTCAGGGAGATGGAGCCATTTCCCCTAACCTGCTCGGCAGCTTCCAGAGTCTCTACACTTAAAACAGTCTGGGCAAATTCACTGGCCAAATAATTGTTCCGGTTAATGGTGATATTATAGAGAGAATTGGGTTGCCCCAGGGCATTATCATAATAGATTTCAAAGATCCCCTCCAGGGAGAACCCTGGTTGGAAAAGCTCAAACCACTCAGTGGCAGGCAACAAAAAATACAGGTCACTTTGTTCTACATCCTCAACATATTGAATACAGTCGGCGTACTCGAAATTCCATAGGCAAATATCTGCCAGGAGCGCATCCACAGCTCCTCTGGACGCACGGGTTTTGGAGTGTTCCAGGCTTGGATAGATGGATGGTATCCTGTTTCGAATATCGATGAGATCTGCTTTTACTGAGGCAAGAATATCGTCCGCGGCTGACAGGGGCAGAAAGAAATCTGCATTATCTGTTTCTGAAGGCTCCAAAACAAAAGGTACATCATTAAAAATACGTACCAGGTAGAAATAACTTAAGCTGCGCAGGAATGTAGCTTCGGCCACATATTGCTGAAGCAGAAAATCTGAAAAAGTCTGGTCCAATTCCTGAACAGCCGGTGCCAGCCTTATAACGTGATTGCACAAATTAATCACAGAGTAGAATTCGCCCCATTGGGCATATTTGTTATCTGATTGAATATTGCTCTCCATCATCTTTTCCTGTGCTGATTCCAGGCTGCTTCCGGCATCCAGCAAATCCCCCCTGACCTCCCCATGAATAAAAAGAGTTTTATCCATAAGAGTAAGCTTTTTATAGGCCCCGGCCAATGTTGCCAGCACCTCCTCCTTATTCTTCCAGTATTCGCTTCTCACCAGACCATCGGTGGGTTTTTGATCCAGGAAGTCTTCACAGGCATTCCCTAATAAGCCCACAATAATGACCAGAGCAAGTGCTAAATATTTTCTATGATACGAATATCTCTTCATTCCATATTCCATTAGAATCCTATCACTATATTGAATGCATAT
>JAOZLK010000647.1 GCA_029934875.1 Bacteroidales bacterium
GAGGCAGCCCGACCAATGGGGATGATAGTAAAAAGACGCCAGGCTTTCACCCCTTGAGCCTCCAGGTAGTCGTAAATTTTCGGGAGTTCCAGGATGTTTTTGTTGTTCACGCAGGTAACCACATCGAAGTTTAGCCTTCTGGATCCGGCGGCCAGGCCAATGGCCCTTTCTACATGTGAGAAACTGTTGGCGGCAGACCTGAGCCAATTGTGGGATTCCTCCATACCGTCCAGGCTAATGGTAAGTGATCCCATCCCTGCTGCCATCAGGGTTCTGTGTCTCTCGGGAGTGTAGAGATGCCCATTGGAAACCATGCCCCAGCGCATACCGCGTTTGCGAATTTCTAGTCCGCATCTTTCAAGGTCTTTTCTAAGCAAGGGCTCTCCCCCGGTAATGGCCACAACAAATCTTTTTGCAGGATTCTTGATTGTATCCAGGGCATTCAGGAAATCCTCCAGGGGCATGTCTGGGTAATCAGAGTTTTTTGCACAGTCGCTTCCACAATGAATGCAGTTAAGGTTGCAGCGGGTGGTACATTCCCAGAAGAGGTAATTCAGCTCATGTAGCCGGGTTTCAGCCTTTTTGAATTTCCGAAATGCCAGGCGTTTCAATCTGGAGTACATCTACTTCTCCTCCATAGTGATATTCACGTAAATGCTGTCGGAAAAGTTCAGGATTTCATGGGTGCTGATTAAGGTGTCCCTTGATTGAAAACTACCATTCTCAGTGAAATCAATGTCCTCAAAGGTAAGTTTGACCTGGTCAATAATGCTTGGAGTGTAAAGGGTGAATTCACCCTTTTCATTGGTTTGCATCCCATGTCCGTCGGGTTCTGCAATTACCATGATGTTTTTGATTGGCAAGCCTGTGGTTTTTGCTGTAACCTTGCCCTCCACAAGTCTATCCTGACCCGGGTCAGGTTCCATTCCATAACATGCCTGGAAAATAAAGAGTGCAGATGTAAAGCTTAATCCACCAATAACGCCCCTGAGCCATCGTCTTTTCATTTCGTTAAGTTAAAATGATTATCTGAGTATGTCAAATATCCTAAGGACATAGACAGTCGTTTTTACTTATCCATTTACCTAAGGTTTTCGCAAAAATACACTAGCTAAGCGATTTCTGTTAAATTTGCATCTTAAGAAAAAGATAAATATGGCAATGTTTGAGAGGAGACGGACAAGGCGGCCCAATAAAATTGTGAGGGTTTCTATGTTATTTGTGTTAACCGGACTGGTGATTATGGTACTGGTGGTATACAAGTTTTATGGAAGAATATATGAAGTCAATGTTTCTCTGGATGAAGAGCAGGAGATATTCTATATCCCCACAGGCGCTGATTTTGAGTTCGTGATCGACCACTTGGAGAATGAGGGAATCATCGAAAGCAGGAAGTCCTTTCGCTGGGTGGCTATAAAGAAGCGCTATGAGAATAATGTAAAGCCGGGACGCTATAAGATTCGTAATGGCATCAGCAATAATGAACTTGTAAATATGTTCCGATCGGGCAGCCAGGATCCGGTGATGGTTGTTTTTAATAATGTCAGAACCCTGGATCAAGTGGCCGGTAAGGTCTCCGTTTACCTGGAAGGTGACTCAGCTGATTTTGCCACTTACATGGCCGACACCTCCCTTTTCAGCAAGTATGGATTTTCTAAGGAAACTTTTACATCCATGTTTATTCCCAATACCTATGAGTTTTTCTGGACCACCGATCCTGAACAATATACAGACCGGATGAAAAAGGAATATGAAGATTTTTGGAGCGGCGAGAGGGATCGAAAGGCTAAACGATTGGAAATGAGTCGGTCCGAAGTGATCACTCTAGCCTCCATCGTGGATGAGGAAACCATGTACAATGATGAGAATGAAAGGGTTGCCGGGGTTTATGTAAACCGATTGGAAAGCGGGATTGCGCTACAGGCTGATCCTACACTGAAGTTTGCCAAGGGCGATTTCACGGTAAAGCGCATCCTGAATGAGGATAAGAAGATTGAATCCCCGTATAATACCTATAAGTATAAGGGGCTGCCGCCTGGTCCTATTTCCATCCCTTCCGTTTCGGCCATTGATGGGGTCTTAAATTATGAGGATCATAATTATATATTTTTCTGTGCCAAGGCCGATTTCTCGGGCAACCACGCCTTTGCCCGCACACTTTCAGAGCATAACAGAAATGCAAGGGCGTACCAGAAGGCCTTAAACAAAAGGCGAATCTACCGCTAAATCCTGGGCACTATCCCCTGAGCCCTGAGCACTATCCCCTGAGCCCTGAGAACTATATCCTTCGCACTATATTACCTTGACTTCCCGCTCAAGGCTGATGCGGAAGTGCTCTTCTACGCTATCCTGGATCTGTATTGAGAAATCGAGTATCTCCTGGCCAGTCGCAACTCCGTGGTTGACAATCACCAGTGGTTGCTTGGGCCAGGTGCCCACATTTCCAATCCGCTTTCCTTTCCATCCCGACTTCTCAATGAGCCATGCTGCAGGGATCTTTACCTGGTTGTCACAATCAGGGTAGGAGGGAATGTCAGAGTGATCTACCCTGATACATTTGAAAATGGTGCGGTCTACCAAAGGATTTTTAAAGAAGCTTCCGGCATTGCCAATCTTTTCCGGATCGGGAAGCTTATTGTTCCTGATGTCGACCACCACCTGCCTGAGGTCTGCGGGTGTAGATCCCCCTGCTTCCCTGAAGGCTTCGGCAATCCTGCCATATTCCAGTTTTAAAACAGGCACTTTACTAAGCCTGAAGTTTACCGATGTAATAATGTACCTGCCCCTGGCCTCTCCTTTGAAAATGCTGCTTCGGTAGCCAAAGCGGCAGGTTTTATGATCAAGGCTTACCATCCTTTTCTCATGCAGGTCCCAGGCTTCAAGGGACTCAAAAAGGTCTTTCAACTCCACCCCGTAGGCCCCGATATTCTGAACCGGTGCAGAACCCACCGAGCCCGGGATCAATGAAAGATTTTCAAGGCCGAACCATCCTTCCCTGCTGGCCTTTTCTACCCA
>JAOZLK010000648.1 GCA_029934875.1 Bacteroidales bacterium
AATATGTGAATGGCTATTTTGTGGGTTCCGAAGGCTATATCCCTGCGGTGGATTATTCCTATGGTGACTCTATTCAGGCTCCCTGGAACCATGCCTTTGAAAAGCAGTGGCTCTTTTATCACCTCTGGGGACGATTGCTTTACAATCCGGCTGTAAGCGATGAGATGCTTGCCCGGGGATTTGAACAAAGGTATGAGGGAATCGATGCGTCTACCATGCTGAAGGCCTGGACCCTGGCCTCCAGGGTTCCGCGGCACATGGCTTCCTTTTACAAAGGCACCTGGGATTTCACCCTTTACAGCGAAGGCTTCCTGGCACCCTGGCCTTCAGGCTTTGACGATGGAAAATCACCCTTTATCTCCATTGAAGAATTGATCAGGCACCCTACCCTCGATCCCCGTTATTTAAGTATTGCAGATTACTGCGGTATGGTAGAAGCTGGTAAGAATCCCGATGATGCCCTGTTAACTCCTCCCGAGCTGGCCATGGTCGTTGAAGATGAATGCCAGAAGGCTTTGACCTTGCTGGATTCTCTAAATATTTTAGATAATTCACGAGACCTGCAAAGGGTAGATACAGAAGGAGCCCAGCTGGAAAGCGAGCTGAAAGATATCCGCACCTGGTGTAAGTTGGGCTTCTATTTTGCCGATAAGCTACGTGCCGGAGTGGCCCTTGAAACCTTCTTAATATCTGGGAGGCAGGCCGATAAGGAGGAGGGTATTTCCCATCTGGAAGCTTGCGTAGAGTGGTGGGAAGAAGTAGTCCTTCTCACCTCCGGCAGGTACAAGCCCATGCCCTACGTAAGCATGGGGCATCACGAACAGCGATGGCCGGAGTTCACCCGTTTTCACTGGAGCGAATTCCAGGAGGATGTGGATGCCGATTTGGAATGGGCTTTAGCGCTTTAATCCCAGTAGGGCTCTTAATGCAAGATTACGAGGCTGTATTTTCCTTACAAGCAATGATTCATGTGCCAGAACAGTATATATATCGATATTTTGGCACAGAAATAACAGAAATAAAAACTGTGGCTTATGTCAAAAAACATTGCAGCGAGCACTCAGAGCTCAAATGGTATTGAATGATCAAGATATGCCTTCATATAAGAAGGTTCATCATTCATTGTTTGCGTTTAAAGGTATGGTGCTAAGTCCAGTATATCTAATTGTTAGGTTTCGTACTTATTTGTCATAGTGATACTTACATGATATAATTCGAATATCATTATCAATTACCTGATAAACTAACCTATGTTCCTGATCTATCCTCCTTGACCAATATCCAGCAAGATCATATTTCAAAGGTTCAGGTTTACCAATTCCTGAATGTGGATTTCTTTGAATGTCCTTAATCAGATCATTGATCTTCTTTAACATCTTCTTGTCTATTTGCAACCAGGAGGTATAATCTTCCCAGGCATTCTTTGAAAAAACAATCCTCATTGATTTTCAATAAGATCATTAGTGATTATATTCCCACCCTTGATCTGTTCTAATGATTCATATAGGCGATCAGCATTAGCCTTAGATGATAGAAGATGTACCGTTTCCATTAAGGAATTATACTCATCTAATGCTATCATTACAGTGCCTTTACCTTTACCTCTCTTGATTATTAAGGTCTCCTTATTAAATTCCACATTGTCCAGGAAATTCTTGAGATCCCCTCGGAATTCTGAATAATTTGCAGCTAACATAGTCGTACGTGTTAAAGTCATTATATAGGTACAAATATACGTACTTATATCAAGAATGGCAAAAGGCTGTCGTTGAAGCCCTGGCTCAAAGTAAAGCCTTTGATTCCTTTGGGAGTACAACGGCAATTACAAGCCTGAAAAGTGAACTGGCCGATAAGGAGGAGGGTATTTCCCATCTGGAAGCTTGCGTAGAGTGGTGGGAAGAAGTAGTCCTTCTCACCTCCGGCATGGGCTGCTGGGCCATTGGTGGCCCCATGAGCATGCAGGGAATGCAGCTGGGATGGGGGAACGTGGATGATGAAGAGTCGAAGCGGGCACTCGAAAAAGCTTATGAAATGGGTGTCAATTTTTTTGATACGGCCGATGTGGATGGTCTGGGGCACTCTGAAGAATTGATAGGAGAAGTCTTTTCGGGGCGGAGAGGAGAACTTGTTATTGCAAGTAAATTCGGGATGGTATTTAATGAGTCTGAGATGACCGGATTTGATGCCAGTCCTGCCTATGTTCAGCAGGCAGTAGAAGCCAGCCTGAGGAGGTTGAAAACAGATTATATCGACCTCTACCAGCTGCACCTGGCAGATTACCCCCACGAGGAGGCTGAAAAAACAATGGAAGCTTTGGAGGATCTGGTTTCAGCAGGAAATGAATCTTTTTCTCGGAAACACTGAGATCCTGGGTCTCTGTGAAAAGGAAAACCTTGCAAGCCTGAATCGCGGCCCCCTGGCCATGGGAATCCTTTCTGGAAAATTTAATAAGGACAGCGTACTTCCTGAAGACGACTGTCGTTCTTCGCTTGACAAACATGGAGATCCCTACTACCTGTTCTTCAGGGATGGTAAACCCATTCCCATTCCCGGATTTAAAACGGTCAAACAGGTGGAAGAAAACGCAGGAGCCATGGCTTATGGCCCTCTGAAGTCAGCTCAAATGGATGAGGTTGATCTGATTCTTGCCAGCATGCGGGAGATGGAATAGATCCGCGTCATTTTTTTTCGTAAAAAACAATGCCTACCCTATTGATATGTTCGATTAAATCAGGATCTTCAATTTTATGGAATATGGAAAGATCAATTTTATAGGGCAACAGCAGGTCATCAAGCTCATTCTCTATTTTTAAAAGCGTGCTCAGGTTCAAATCTTTACCTTTCAGAGTAAGGTCAATATCCGAACCGGTGCTGTAATTGCCTTTGGCACGAGAACCATAGATGACAGCTTTATCAACACAGCTGTAGTTGCTGAATACAGATTGAATATGCTTGATATGTGTATCTTTTAGTCCAAACACTATTTTAATCTTTTCCCCTCCATTGCTTCCTGAT
>JAOZLK010000649.1 GCA_029934875.1 Bacteroidales bacterium
TGTTTTTACCAGGCCAAGAATCAGGAACATCAATTCCGGGAGTGGATCCATGTATATATAAGAAAGCTGAGTGTCTTTTAGTTTTACTGAATACTTGTGGCCTGAAAATAGGTTTCTGAATATTGTTTTAATTGCAGTAGTTGAAAAATAATAGTTCCCGGTCCTATAGTCTAATTGAGTCACTTTTTTTGCAAGGGTCCACTCCATCACCAGGTAGGGGAAGTTAATGCCCATGGCCCTGGATCCTTGCATTGAACTCCAGTATCGGGAATTAAAGTCTATAAGGATATAGGCTTCTTCCCGGATGCTGTATCTGAAATCAAGGTGGGCAATCCCGGTAAAATTTAGTTTGCTGATCATACTGGAAACCAGCTTCAACAGGTCCTCATTTTTCACAAATTCAATCCCCTTTGAATAGACCAGACCTTCCGAGATCAGGCCACGCTGAATCGTGTGATATATAATCTTTCCATCAACAGCGAAGAAGCTGATATCAATGTCAAAACCTTCAATAAATTCCTGCAGAATGAAATCCTTCCCATAGCTGGATTCCTTATTAAGTAGCTTAAGCAAATCTTCTCTCTTATCCACCTTGCGAATTCCCTTCCCACCAATCCCGAATACTGGTTTAATTAATACAGGAAAGCTTCCACTCCAATCATTAAGGTTCTCTGAACAAAGCGCATATGGGTATCCTTTAGCTTTCAGCCATTGGTTAAGATTCCATTTATCTCCTGTAACTTTAATTACTGCTGAATCGGGGAGGGGATGCAGCTTTACAAATTTCCCCAGCTCATCCTTGTGTTCATACAGAAAGACTGAGATCCATTCCCTCGTGGGAATGAGCAGGTCTGAATCGAAACGCCTTACAGCATCACTGATGATGGTCTCCAGATTTCCATCATCCAGATTTTCTACTTGATGAATATTCCCAAGAAACTTAGAATACCTGAAATGTAGGGCCGTGTTTGAGGACGAGAGCAAAAGGTCGAGATGAATGTTTTTGTGGCCTGAAAAACTCCTTAGAAGCGGGAGTACAAAGGGCGAGTTATCGTCTATAACAAGAATCCTTATTGAACGGGAACTAAAATCCTGGGGTGTCGTTAGAGGCATACCATTTCTATTTGATGCGAGGTCGTAAATTTAGTTACTTTTTTAAGGGTTTAGCGTTTAATATGTTCCGTCGCTAACGAGCGAAGTGTGATAATTTGACTAATCCCTTGCTGAAACTGGGGTAATTTCAGCCAAATCGCTTATGGATACAATATAAGGATGTAGATGAAAATATATTGCATCTTTTGCTTGAGACCAGCATCAAAGAGCTAAAAGAGCTTTTAGTCCCCGGAAATTAGAATTTTCAAAGTAGCCACTAGTTGCCTGTCTACCATTAATTTTGCCACATACATTCCCCTGGGAAGATAAGCAGTGCTCCAAAAATATGAATTTGCTCCTTCTGCTATTTCATCAGAGAATACGACTTGCCCCTGTATATTAATAATCTCTATTATCCGCTTGCCCTCTGGAATGTGAAAGGAGAAATTAGTTTTAGATCTAACAGGATTGGGGTAAGCTGCAAAATGAACAGCAGTTTCCCTGAAATCTGTTTTATTTGTAGCCACATCCATAACAAGCTTCATAGCAAGCGGTCTGTGATCTGATATATTTTTGTCATATATTTCCCATTCGCCTGGAAGGTGTTGCTCTAATTTAAGGATTTGTATTTCAGATCCTTCACGCTCAAATTCATCAAATAATTCATTTGTGATAAGTATATGGTCGATATGAGAGGGCCAGCTTGGATAGGACCATTCCGATTCTTTGTCCATGGCTATCCCATAATCAGGGAAAAAATAGTTAAGGCTGTCATCCAGGAACATTTGAAACACATTGTTCTCCCGCTTATCGGTTAATATATCATTCAGATCACCCAGAACTATTGCATTTTGATCGGGTAAATTCTCATCAATATATTTTTTTAACAAACCTGAAGCAATATTTCTCCTGGTTTCCTCATCCTTAGAATCTTCCTGATCAAGCTTACCATCTCCGCAACATTTAAAATGATTGTTAAATACGATAATCCTCTCTCCTAAAAAATTCAGATCCAAAACCATTGGCGACCTGGGAAAAGGGCTCCAGTAAGGTTGGGATGTATAAATTTCGTAAATGTCATTAATCTGTAAAACATCAGTTTTATAAATGTATGCCAGCCCCGCAAAGTATGACGATTCCAGGTATCCATCATATGCATCCAGGCTACTTATTACCTGATTGAATGCACTGATATCATCCACTTCCTGAATGGCTAACAAATCGACATCCAGGGCATCAATTATTTGAGTGACATAATCTATGGTGGTAGCACCGTTCTTGGGAAACCATTCAATATTCCAGGTCATTACCTCAAAAGTGCTATCGGTCCCAAAGGCCAGGTCATCAAAAGACTGGGCCGAAGAAACTATGCCTGAAAGAAGCACAAATAGTATAAGCGCAATCCTTTTCATATTGCAGGCAAAGTTATAAGAAAAAATGAAGGATAGGATGTACTGAATGTATTGTAGACAGTAAGATGTAGCAATATAAGTGAAATACATAATCAACAATGAACCTGCATCATTAATCCCCGGAAATATTGATGAGGACGGGGATGTTGATATCGCCGCAACAATTTTTGGGGACAGAGATTTTGAGTGGTCTGAAAACGACAATAGTATCTGGAAAAAGCATGTTATTGACAGCAATATCGGTGGTGTCGGGGTATTTGTCGCTGGTCAAAACCAGTATCAGGAGGCTGAAAGAAACTAATTGAGCTTGCCGCTCAGGTATTTCCCCAGTGATTTGCCTGCCTTGGCATAGGCTTCGGAAATCCGGTATCCCGTATCAAAATCATTGCCCATGGCACCATTTCCAGGCGATTTCATCATGGTCATCACCAATAGCTCCTCGTCTCCATTGAGGAATATAAGCTCCAGGTTGATCAGTGCAGGTTTTCGGGAAATCCCAACATT
>JAOZLK010000650.1 GCA_029934875.1 Bacteroidales bacterium
AAAAAGTGAGCTTCGAAAGCGAAAACTTTTCGTTCGCCCTGCTGTAAACTGCCTCCGAAAATCCATAAGGTCCGCCAATCACAAAGAACACATGCTTAACTCTGCCTTCCAGTTTATTCAAATGCTCGGCAAAGCCAATGGAGTGAAATTCTTTTCCCCTTTCATCCAGCAGGATCAGGTAATCACCGGCCTTGATTCTCTTCAAAATCAAACCTCCCTCCTTCTCTTTTACTTCTTTCATGGTCATATTCCGGCTGTTCCTGAGATCCGGTACAGTTTCAATGACAAAGGGAGCATAACGAACCACTCTTTTCCTGAATTCCTCAACTCCTTCTATGATGAAGCGATCCCTGGTTTTTCCTGTCTGAAGAAGCGTGATACGCATTGTTAATGTTTATACAGGTTTTTTGTATCTTGCATGCACCGGCCAATGGCCTGATTATTGCAGTGATATACAAACATAAGTCATTATTGGAAAAAGCCCGCAAAGATATTGCCAAAACAGGCCGGGAAAGTAGATGTTTAAAGAGATGTACAGGTTAATAAGTATTTTTATAATCAGCCTTGGCTGTATAATATCCCTGGATGCCCAAACGGTTCCAGCGGAGCTTAGTAATGCAATGAAAGCAGGAGATGCGTCTAAGCTTGCAAAGTTTTTCCACGAAAGCCTTGAGCTGACTATCCTGGATAAGGACTATGTGGCAAGTAAAAACCAGGCCACCCGGATTATGGAAAACTTTTTCAAGGAAAACCCTCCCGACGGATTTAAAATATCATTTGAGGGAACCAAGCAGAAATCCAAGTATGCCATAGGCAATCTGACCACAGGAAATGGAAATTTCAGGGTCAATATTTTCTTCATGAATAAAGATGAAAAACGGCTTGTCTATTATATGAGTATTGAAAAAGAGTCGCAATATGAGCTCCATCCAAGACCTTGACCGGGCTATTGATTCCTGGTTTGAGGAAGATATCAGGGAGGGTGATCACACTACCCTCAGTACCATTCCAAAAGCAGCATCAGGCAGAGCTATCCTTCATGTAAAGCAGGAAGGGATTATCGCTGGTATTGCTGTGGCAGACCGGGTTTTCAAACGCTTCGATCAGGAGGTTAAGCTAAACACTTTCATGAAAGATGGTGAAGCAATATCCATTGGTAACCGGGTATTTGAGGTGGAAGGAAGCGTCCATACCCTCTTACAATGTGAAAGGCTTGTATTGAATATCATGCAGCGCATGAGCGGGATTGCCACATCCACCAGGGAGTATGTGAAACTCCTTGAAGGGACGGGAACCCAGATCCTTGACACCCGGAAAACCACACCCGGATTTCGCTTCCTCGAAAAGGAGGCTGTTCGACTGGGTGGAGGTGTGAACCATCGCTTCGGGCTATTCGACATGATCCTGATCAAAGACAATCATATAGACTTTGCCGGGGGGATCGAAGAGGCTGTCCGGGGAACTCTCAGATACCTTGAGCAGAATAAGCTGAACCTTCAGATTGTACTTGAAACTCGCAGCCTTGCCGATGTGGAGCTGGCCATCAGATTAGGGAATATCCAGCGGATCATGCTGGACAATTTCACTACAGACATGACCCGAGAGGCTGTGGCCCTGATTGACGGACGACTGGAAACTGAATCCTCGGGCGGAATTACCCGGGATACCATCAGGGAATATGCCGAATGCGGAGTGGATTACATCTCAGTGGGAGCCCTTACCCACCAGGTGAAAAGCCTTGATTTGAGTCTGAAGGCAGCGTTCTAAAAGACAGTAAAGATGAACCGTGACCTGGGAGATGAACGCCGCGAATATGAAAGGGAAGTTTTGGATCTGGCCCACCTGCCGACAGATCCCATGGAGCTTTTTTCCCAATGGCTCCAAAAGGCACTGCAGCTGGGCATTCCGGATCCCACAGCTATGACTCTTTCCACCGTGGACCAGGAAGGAAATCCTTCCTCCAGGATCGTTCTACTAAAAAAAATCAGAGAAGGCAAGCTGGTATTCTACTCCAATTATCAAAGTGAAAAATCCAGGGACATTAAGGCAAACAACAGGATTGCAACACACTTCTACTGGCCCGAGCTGGAGCAGCAGGTGAGAATAAGCGGCACTGTCATAGCCATTAAAGGGGAAGAATCTGATCTCTATTTCCGCTCAAGGCCCTACGAAAGCAAAATTTCAGCGTGGCTTTCTCCCCAGAGTGAGGTGATTCCTGACAGGGACTACCTTCAAAAAAAGTTTGATGAATATTGTAAACGCTATCCTGATTCCAAAGAAATTCCCCGGCCGGATCACTGGGGAGGCTTTGCAATTCAACCCACCCGGATTGAATTCTGGCAGGGCGGAAGCAAGCGCCTGCATGATCGCATCGTCTATGCATGGAATGAGGAGCTGTGGAGTTCAGTCAGACTGGCACCATAGATTGCAAGCCCCCATGGGAAACAGCCCCACCCCTATCCCTTGAGTTTTAAAATCTGTGCCTCCAGAACAGCTATCTTCCCCTCTGCATCGGCCATTTTTTGTTTCTCTTTCTCCACAACCTGTTCTGGTGCATTCTGTACGAAACGTTCATTGCCAAGCTTTTTCTGCACGCTACTCATGAAACCCTTTGTATAGGAAAGTTCCTCCACCAGTTTGGCCAGTTCTTCCTCGGGATTCACATTCTGTCCCACGGGTACAAAGTACTCCACGTTCTTCACGATAAAGGAGATAGTATCGCCGGGATCATCATCAACCTGCTTTACTGCCTCAAGGTTCGCCAGTTTAAGTACAACAGTCTCAAGATCGTGGTGATAGCTTGAATTCTCCGAGGGCCTGACCAGTAAGACCAGGGGCTCCTTCATCGGGATATTCTTCTCTTTCCGGATGCTTCTGGTCTGGGTTATTACCTCCTTCACTTCCTCGAAGCGTCCGATCACATCCCGGTCAACTCCGGCCAGTGCAGGCATGAGTGAAACCATCAGACTTGCTCCCTTTTCTCTTTCTTCCAGAAGCTGCCAGATCTC
>JAOZLK010000651.1:0-984 GCA_029934875.1 Bacteroidales bacterium
TGCAATGGAGCCCTTATTGATCAATCTTCCAAAAACAGGATACTTGCTAAAAACTGACCTGGTTCATTTCAGGCTCAAACAGAATGCGGAGTTGGAGCGCTATCATTGCTCCATCCTGGGGTATTTCTATTTTGAAAAAATCGAATATGGGACAAGAGGACAGCAAAAGAACATCGCCAGAAACAGGGTGAAGACCTATTACAACTCCAGGTTCCATTTCTGCCGTTCACTTTATGAAAATAAACTGAAAGAGAACGGGTACAATCTGGAAATGATCAGCATGAATACGGATAAGGATAGCCTGCCTGGCTTAGTAGAACCTGACTATAGCTACTGGTATTCAGATGAGGTAAGCGGCGATCCTGTATTAAACCTGAGCGATTTTACCAGCACGGCTTTCCGAATTAAGTATTATCATAAAAGTGGTAACAAACCCGTTGATCTCACCTACCTCTACGCGCACCCTTCTAAGCTAAGTTATTCGGGGCTCTATTTCCTGAATGACACGGTGCGCATATTTTCAAGCGGCTGGGTTGGTGAAAACTCGGTCAGTTTCAGCGGAGCAATTGGTGATAAAGGAGTTGCATGGATGCTTCCGGAGGACTACATTCCATCCATGCGCTAACATTCAGTACTGTGGTCACCCCAGGGAAGAGCAATCCAGCAGATCGAATGCAGAGAGAAGTGACTTTAGCCTTTCAGCAATAATTTTCGATCCTCCTGCGGAGTCCGATTCAATGTTCAGGGGCATGACAGGATCATGCAAGGACATGCGCAACAGGAACCATCCCCTTTCATTCTCATTGGTGCAGCGGACCCTGATTCCCTCGAAGTTGTTAGATTCAGGCTCCCAACCAACTTCCAGGGCAGACATGGCAGTGAGTTTCCCGATAACAGCATTGCCATAGCTTCCGAAATCCTTATCCATGATCTTCAAACGATATTCGACGCTCTCTTTTGGGTGCTGCAGTTCCTGGATCAGAT
>JAOZLK010000651.1:994-3008 GCA_029934875.1 Bacteroidales bacterium
CCTGCTTCTGTGCGAGCTGTGCTACCTTAATCAGGATTTTCGCGACCAGGTAGGCTCCGTCATCCAGGAAGAAATTCTCCTTTAGTGCCGCATGACCGGAGGTTTCAATGGCAATCCATGAATCAACACCGCTGTCATTGAGCCTTATGGACTCATTGATCACGTTCTTGTAGCCCCTTTTGAAGCGGTGGTGCTTTCCACCAAGCTTTTCTTCAATGAAGCGGGCCAGTCCCTCCGAAGTAATCGAATCTGTCACGATGGTGCTGCCCGGCTGTTCCTCCAGTATAATGGCTGAAATTAGCGCGATCAGGGCATTCCTGTTCACGGGCCGTCCATCACCATCCACCACTGCTGCCCGATCCACATCGGTATCAAAAATAATCCCCAGGTCTGCCGAATGGGCCTGAACTGCATCACAAATGGAGTGCATGGCATGCTCATCCTCAGGATTCGGCATGTGGTTCGGGAACATTCCATCGGGTTCAATAAACTGGCTTCCATTTACATCTGCCCCCAGGGGCACGAGGATCTTGTCTACGAAAAATCCACCGGACCCGTTCCCGGCATCCACAATAATCCTCAGACCCTCCAATGGCTTTTGGAAATTCCCGGGATGATCGACCTTCTGACGTATTTGATCAACAATATCAGCAGCATACCTGGAAATCAGGTCAACTTCAGCAACTGGACCGGGATTTACTGCATCCTGGAATGTTGTTTTAGATGCAATCTCAAGGATTTCACTGATGTCAGCTTTATTCAGTCCCCCTTCCACGGTGAAAAATTTCAGTCCGTTCCTGTTAAAGGGAAGATGACTTGCAGTCAACATCACACCCGAGCGCACCTTTGCTTCCGGAAAACGGGTTGCCATGAACATGGCCGGAGTGGAAGCCATTCCACAATCCACGACCCGCCCACCCTGGGCACTGAATCCTTTGATGAAACTCTGTTTCAGGGAAGGGCCGGAAATTCTTGAATCCATCCCCACAGCAACACTGATATCCCTTGAATACTTGTTGCTGAGCCACATGTAAAAGGACCTCCCAAGGATTTCCACCCGGGTCCCGTCAAGATTTACTTCTTCACCGGAAACTCCTTCTATGGAGACTCCCCTGATATCGGAACCATTCTGTAAGTCTTTCCAGTTAAAATTAATCATGCCGTAATATCCAGATCGTAGATTTCCTTCCCGTCTTCATTAAAGGTATCAACCGACATATCGGTCATTGGATGACTCCTGAGGCGTTCCAGGATTTCGAAAGAGATGGTCGCGGAGTGACAGCCATGCAGGCTAACCCGGTGAACCTGGTCGACTGTTTTAAAACTCGCTGCCAGCACCCTGGTAGGAAGCCCGTAGGTCTTGATGTTTTCAACAATATACCCCACAACCTCAATACCATGCGATGAAATATTGTCGAGCCGGTTCACGTAGGGCGCCACAAAATCGGCTCCCGCCTTTGCTGCCACGAGTGCCTGTTGCTGTGTGAAAATTGCAGTCGCTGTAACATTAAATCCTTCCTTTTTGAGCAGTGAAATTGCCTTATAGCCTTCGGCCGTTACAGGGACCTTTGCATAGAAATTGTCCCCCAGATTAAAATGCCTCTTGTAGAATTTCGCCTCAGCCACAATGTCCTGGTGTTTGGCCTGGTACATCTGAATATGCAACATCTTATCACCCACGATCTTCAGGAGTTCGGGGATAATGACCGACAGGGCTTTCCCTTCCTGCTTCAGAATGCTTGGATTTGTTGTAATCCCTTCCAAAGGGAAATAATAAAACAGCTCCCTGAGCTCCTCAAGGTTTGCTGTATCCGCCAGGTATAACATCGCTATTTTTCGATTTGAAATTAAGTACAGTATTTCATCAGCAATTCTTCCGCCTCCACCGACCAGAGTCCGTCGTGACGCTCACAGATATCAGCCAGGTCGCTGAACAGGGGATTTTTCTCACCGAGTTTCCTGAAATCAGAGATAGCCGTCAGGGGCATCTCCATGTGGGTATAGATCAGTTTTA
>JAOZLK010000652.1 GCA_029934875.1 Bacteroidales bacterium
GTGCAAATTTCAGACTTCCTACTCTACTCGTCCACGCACTGATGTTTAGACAGGGCTAGGTATGTAACAAATCAGTAAAGCCGACCTCGTTCCTCGGCGGCTTAATTCCACCGTTCTGCTTTTTAATACTGATAATTCAGTATCTTTGGGTATAGGCTTCAGATCCAATGAAAAAGGTAGTTACAAAGCGCGATTTAAAGGATAGTTCACAATTGGACGATCTAGCATATTGGCTTAATCGCCCTGCTGAAGAACGAGTCTCTGCTGTAGAAATATTAAGGCGCCAATACTATGGAAGTTCAGAAAGACTTCAAAGAGTTTCTCGCGTTGTTGAACGCACATGAGGTAGATTTCATGATAGTTGGGGACTATGCATTAGCATACCATGGCGCTCCACGATACACAGGCGACATTGATGTCTTCATTAAGTGGAGTAAGCTGGGAACAAGCTGACGCTTCATAAGAACCTGGAATGTATGGAGATGTACCTGTGTTCTATATTGGCAAGAATCAATACGTAGCAAATAAGAAGGCCACAGGCCGTACCAAAGATATCGCAGACATTGAAGCTCTGGGGGAAGGAGATTAAAAGCAGAACAATGCACTAGAGCCGACCGCTAAAGCGGCGGCTTAATGACTTCCTCAATTAATTCAGGTACTCCGAGGGACTAACATCGGACTTCTCCTTAAAACACTTACTGAAGTATTATTGGTCCAATAAAAGTCTATACTTGATTAGTATATATAATTACTATATATTTGCATAATATACTTATACTATATGAAATCTATATCATTAAACATAGATGATGTCATTTTCAGTGAAACTGAAAAGATTGTGGCCCTGATGAAGAAACCAAGGAACAGATACATCAATGAAGCCATCGATTATTACAATAAGCATCAGCAACGCGTCATGCTTGAGCGAAAGATTCAATATGAATCTGAGACGGTGAAAGAGAATTCAATGAATATACTCCAGGACTTTGAAGACTTCGAATATGGAGATTAAACAATACGAAATCTGGTTGGCAGACCTTAATCCCCGGATCGGGACCGAACCCGGGAAAACCCGACCTGTATTAGTTGTTCAGACAAACCTTTTAAACAGGGTCCCTCATCCATCCACTCTTATTTGTCCTCTCACATCAAAGGTGAATAGTAAATCAGAAATATTACGGGTTCATATAAAAAACGGAATGGCAAATCTTCATCAGGATTGTGATATTTTGATTGATCAGTTGAGGGCCATTGATAACAAAAGACTCATAAAAAAGATAGGTAAGCTTCCTGAACCTTTGCTTATGAAAACGATGGAGAATCTAAAGATCATTCTTGATCTTAATTAAATTTAAATCTCATCCTCAGGTACCTGGTAGGCCGCCCGCAGCTTCTCCAGCTCGGCAAGCATCTCTCTTTGTATCTCCTGGTAGTCCATATTCCCATAGACCGATTGCAATTCCTCAGGGTCCTTCTCCAGGTCAAATAGTTCCCAGTCGTCGTAAGTCTCCCCATCAACATGGCTTGGGCCATAGAAATGAATCAGCTTGTAGCGGCCATTGGTGACCCCGTAGTGTCTTGCCACTGCATGGGCACCGGGAAATTCATAATAGTGATAATAGAATGATTTCCTCCAGTCTTCCGGGGTGCTCCCCTTCAGAACAGGAAGCAAACTGGCACCCTGCATATTTTCAGGAACTTCCACACCTGCAATATCCAGGAAGGTTTCAGCAAAATCCAGATTAGATACGATGTCACCATTCACTGATCCGGGAGTAACGGTTCCTGGCCACCTGACCAGCAGTGGTGTTTTCAGTGATTCCTCGTACATCCATCGTTTGTCGAACCATCCATGATCGCCCAGGTACCAACCCTGGTCCGATGAATAGATCACGATGGTATTCTCTGCCAATCCCGATTCGTCCAGGTAGTCAAGAATCTCACCGATACCATCATCCACCGATCGTACACAGCGGAGGTAGTCCTTTACATAGCGCTGGTAGTTCCATTTGACGACTTCCTCATCGCTCATGTCCGGCTGTTTTTCACGAAAAGCCAGGTTTTTTTCTGAGTAATTGCCCTCCATGTCCAGTTTCAGATCCTTCTCTCGCATGTGCCTGCCCACTTCCATCTCTTGCATTGAGGCAGGGGCAGTTCTTCCCGAATAGTCATCCCAGAAGGTCTCTGGCTCAGGGATCAGCACGTCATCCAGCCAATTCTGGTATTTCTCGGCTGGCACCCAATTGCGGTGAGGTGCCTTGTGCTGGCACATCAGCATAAAGGGTTTACCGGGTTCACGACTATTCCTCAGCCACTCCAGCGCCTTGCCGGTAATGATGTCAGTAGTATAACCCTGGTGTTTCACTTCAATTACCTCACCGTTCTCATCCATGGTGAGCATGGGAGGATTGTTATAGGGGCCCTGTCCCTTCAGCACATCGAAATAATCAAATCCCTGGGGAGTGGACTTCAGGTGCCACTTTCCTATGACAGCAGTCTGGTAACCTGCAGTCTGGAGAAGCTTCGGAAAAGTTTGCTGATCGCCGTTAAAGTTATCCCGGTTCGTAAGAAAACCATTCTGATGGGAATACATTCCAGTCTGGATCACAGCCCGGCTAGGACCACAAATAGAGTTGGTCACATAGCAGCGGGTAAAACGCATCCCCTCGTTTGCAATCCTGTCCATAGAAGGGGTATGAATGATCTTTGAGCCATAGGCGCTGATGGCCTGTTCACAATGGTCATCGGTAAAAATAAAAAGAATGTTAGGAGCTACCTTTTCCTCTTGAGCACATGAAAAGAGTGAGATAAGCAACAACAACAGGAGAAAATGGGGCGATCTCATAGGATTTGGATTGAGTTTTGTTTTCAGAAACATAGTCAAAGTATTCTACATCCACAAATTATGAGAACTGAAGCTTGCTAAGTCTGGATATCGCTGATGCCTATAACTTTTCGATGTAAACAAAGTAGGATGGGTAGACCCTGCCCTCTTTGT
>JAOZLK010000653.1 GCA_029934875.1 Bacteroidales bacterium
GGGTACTACCCCAATAACTCTCAACCGGACCACCCGCAACCGGCGTAAAGGTTTTGTCTGTTGTAAGGATGATTTTATCAATTTCAACGCCATCTTTTTGCATAACGATATTGATGGTATGAACGCCCATATTGGTAACATCTATATATGCAGGTGTATCAGATCTATTGATATTGGTCCAGCTAAATTCAGTAACAGATCCATCACCCCAATTGATGCTTTTTGCAGTGCCAACCGCTTTGTCAAACATACCTACATGCACCGAATTATCATCATAACCACCCCGGCCCAAAATCCAAATATACCATTTGCCCGCCTCTGGGAAGTCAATCCGGTAATCCAGTTTAGGAGCATCTTTTGTCGGATCAAAAGTTATAAATTTGTCTCTATAAATATCACGCCCGGAATTGGGCAGGGCCTTCATTGTAATTTTACCAGATGCATTCTCTACATTTTGGGTCTCCCAGGCTGTGCCTCCAAAAGGAACATTGCTGTCAAAATGTTCCGCTTCACAAGAAATAATATTGGAGCCCTCTATTGAACTTACAAAGGGTTCAAGAATGGCAGGAGGATTAAATTTGTAATGATAGAGAACCCCTTCATCGCCACCAACGATAACTTCATTGTCACTGGATACATCAATGTATTCAATCTGCCTGTTGATTTCCTGGGCTTGTACAGTTCCGATTAAAGACCAGTCACTTATTCTCCAGACCCTCATTATGCCATCAACGACACCACCGGTAAAAATGTAGTTACCATCCGCACTCCAATGCAAAGTTTCAACTGCTGGATTTTCGTCTCCGTAATCATCACCCGGCAACATTTCTAAATTTCCCAGGTTTTTCAGATCCGCTACCACAGAGCCGTCTGAAGTAAGATGTACTTTGCAATATTGATTCCGGCCGCTCAGGGCATAAAATGTCCCGTCAGGGGAAAAATAGATTCGTTTGGCACTGGTATGTATTGAGTACCTCTGAATCGTTTTCCAATCAGAAGTCCTGGCGATAAGGACATCTCCTTTATTCATGGATACTGCCAGGAGACTGTTATCGTAGTTAAAGTCCACAAAGTTTACTGCAGTCCCTCCAAGGACAATTTTGTGGACCAGGGTAAAATCAGACACTTTATGCACATAAACAGTATTTCCTGCCCCAATAGCCAACCACTTTCCATCCGAAGAAAAAGTGGCGCCGTCCACCTCTGATGCCCTATAAAAATGATGTACCAGTGTGTATGTTTCGGCATCCCAAAGCTTCAAACCATAGTCATTTATGCCTGTGAAAAAATATTTTCGGTCATAAGAATACCCAAGTGCATTTATTTTACCGGCTCTTTCAAATTGATCATTCTTTATGTCAATATGTTTGACCTGGTTTACAAATTCACCCGTTTCGCGAATATAAATTTTGGCAGTGGCATGATTATCAGTGGCAATGATGTAATAATTGTCCTTTGAAAATTCACATGCATCAATTTGTCCGGTTACACCCAGATCATCTACAGGTATTTTCCGAATTAAAGTAAACATCTCATCCTGACCAAAGACCAGATGCGAGGACATTGTCAAAATGATGATACCAAGTGTTATTTTTATTGTGTTTATAATCAGATTTCTAATCCTATTTTTCATGGGTTTTGTCTTATAGATTATTTGTCAGACTACTTGTCCTGCAGGTCCTTGTTTTTCAATATTTGTTTAGCCAATTTGCTGTGATTACCATCATATTTTTGTGAATGAATTAAATAGAGTGATAGCAAGCCGCTGTCTTCTTGTCCTATAGCCATTAAACGGCCATCTTTTGAAATATCTATGTACTCGATTCTGCGAATGGGATAAGTGGCAACTTGTTCATAGGTTGTGGTATTAAAGACATACATGGTTTCTCCCTGTCCACCGGCAAAAAGAAAATTACCCTCAGGGTGATAAGCAACTGCTTCAAGATAGGCTGGCAGATCGATGGTTTTTAGTTCCTTTGCTTCGGGATAGGAAAAGATCTGCAACTGGTTTCCGGCTCCTGATACGGCGAATGTTTTTTCATCAGGACTCAGACGCACACTTTTTACTGAATGTTCCTGTGCCCTTATTTCAA
The DNA here is from genome assembly GCA_029934875.1 of Bacteroidales bacterium. Taxonomy (GTDB): domain Bacteria; phylum Bacteroidota; class Bacteroidia; order Bacteroidales. The sequence continues at coordinate 2,094 of JAOZLK010000653.1, forward strand.
ACAGGACTTCCCAATTATTGGTTGCATCCCAGGATATAACCGAACCGTACGAGTCATCCTCTCCTGGGACCTGGCCCTTTCCTGCTGCAATTAGCTTCTTGCTGTCTTTGGTAAATTCAAGTGAATTTACGGTTGTCCCCGCTTCTAATTTCTTTTTCTTCCAGGTATCTGTATCCCAAAGCAGTACCGCTCCTTCCTCAGAACCTGCGGCCAGATATTTCCCATCCGGACTCCAGGTTATTCCATCAAATCCAGCATTATGCTCTAAAACTTTTACCTGATTTCCATCCAAGTCGTATACGGTAACCAGGTAAGCCTCATCCCCTGCTGCTATTAATTTGCCATCAGGTGAAAAGGTAACAGCTTCAATTTCGGCATCCAGCACTTTTTCCCATACCAGCGAGCCGTCCTCAACTCTCCACAACATCAGGTTATAGCCATATTTTGAGGCTGATAGAATCAACCTTCCATCAGGAGATATTTCAGCAGATTCAACCGATCTTAAAGTGGAACTATAATCGGCAACCCAGGTGCCATACAGCTTGCACAATTGGTTTATCTTCCCCAAAGATTGTGATTTGTGCGTGTAGTGGAAGTGTTAGTAAGCCAAATCCAATGAGCAGTAAACTAATTTTATTCAGATTTTTCATGTTGATAATTTTCTAATCAAGTAAAAATTTCTCTATTCGCCAGTTAATGGGTTCTGCGACGTAGATTTCATTGTCCAGCCCGGTTTAAATACAGCATGCAGGCTCACATCTGATTATCAGAATCTCAACATCTCCTGGTAGTGTGGTGAATCTGCGAAGATCCCGCCACTCTTCTTATAATAATCATCATCCAGGTTAAATACGCCTTCCCTGGTTTTTCTCCATCCGGCATCGGGGTAAGGATGGTT
>JAOZLK010000654.1 GCA_029934875.1 Bacteroidales bacterium
CATCCACCGGGAGGGCAGCTAACTTCTAAAGTAGCAACAATCTCATCAAAGGCTCCCAGATAGGATGGTAATTCAGCGTCGACAACAACAGATGGAGTGGAAGTGTTTAACCATACGTCATCAACGGCATGCACCTGTATATCCTGAACGTCACTCACAACATTAATATTCACTGTTTCGGTAGCTGAATACCCATAATTATTAGTAGCCGTAATGACTATGGTATGACTGCCGTAGGCAGGCACCGTCCACCAGCCTGAATAATATCCCTCACCCCAATCGGTAGGATCCAGTGATTGACCGTCAGCAGTTATCTGCACATCGGTCACTTCGAAGAGCCCGGGATATTCTATCGTGACGAGGGCGGCCAGCTGGATATATCCAAGCTCGGGTACATAAACATCTCCGGCCAGAGGATTTCGTGGATCTATATCTGGTACATGAGTGACAGGGTCAATGACCATGAATGTATTCTGGACAGGATCAGCCGGATCATAAGTGCTATTTCCGGGTTGTGTAGCTTCAATGATAACTTCACCGGGCTCACCTGTCAGGGTACATAAATTGCCATCAACTGTTGCAGGTCCCGAAATAACTTCAAAAAACACCTCCAGTCCTGAAGTAGCAGTTGCCTCCAGCACAAAAGGAGGATCTGTAGTCAGGTGATTTGGTATTTGTGGAAATGATATTGCCTGGTAACCGGGGTCAAGAGTCCCGTTGAAATTAGATGTTTGTCCCATTAGGGCAAAATTCATGAGCTCAGCATCACGTACAGGGCTCTCGATCTCACAAATAAGGTGAGTAATGGATGTATTATTACCACCGGGTTCTCCCTGATTAAACTTATAATATAGTTGCAGGTTGTCTTCATTCCCGGTCAACTCATTATCGATCATATCCTGGATCTCTCCCTGGCTTAAGCCTTTATCCCATACTGTCACTTCATCGATTCTACCGCCAAACACAAAATTGAAACCACCCAGAAGGCTCTTACCAATTCCAAAAGGCACATCAGGATTGGAAAATGTACCGGATGCTGAAGAACTACCATTTAGTACTCCATTAACGTAGAGCAATATTGCACTGCCATCATATACCCATGCGATATGTTGCCATATCTGCGGTATTGCAGTGTTAGCAGGTGCGACATATTCATGAAGCCCGGTAGTGGATTTCAAGCGGCATTCCATCACACCGTTATTTAGCTGTATAAGATAAAACTCACCATCGCCGGAGCCGGACCTTAACCCCATATACCCCTGGCCATAGCTTAACTCATCACAATAAAACCAGCCGGTTATCGATAATTCATTGGTGCCGTCCACATATTGTCCCGCGCCGTAAAGAATTACAAAGTCATCTTCCTTATCGAAGTGAAGGTATTGGTTTGACTGTCCAATCAGTAAAAATGGCTGCATTAAAAAAATGATCGGTAGCAGCATCTGAAAGTTCTTGTAGATTTTTTTCATAGTGGGTTCTTTTTATAGTTTGAAATTATTGAAATCAGGTTTATATATTTATTTGTTATCAATTTGACTCTGGTTACTGGCTACTCGTTACTAGTAGCTAGTAGCCAGTAGCCAGCATTCTACGGTATCCACCAAATCTTAAATTCCGGCGTATCCCCTCCCTGATTACTCAATGCCTCTGCCCAGTTCGCTGAATTATATTCTACTTCGGAGGGTGGATAAGGCATCCTGAAATGGTTGATAGGATCTCCTTCCCTCGGGGTCATCCCTGTGCGTCGTGCCAGTGCATAGGCTTCCCAGGGCTGTCTGAAAGCATCCAGGCAACGTTGGGTATATATAAATCTTAGTTTTTCTTCATCAGAGCCTGCCATCCATGATCCGAATACATTTAATACAGTATTGGAGCCCAGATCAGGAGGAATCACGATCATTTCAGGAAATGTAATACCGGAAGAAGGCAACTTTGAATTAGAAGCAACATTCATCCACCATTCAATTGAGGAATTTATACCATTCATATATTCAATGTCGGCCAGGCTGGGATCCATCGGAAGACCGATACCCCTGAAATATGCTTCAGCCAGGATAAAATGAATTTCTGATCCTGTTATCAATGGGATAGGCATGAAATCCTCATCCCTGACAATAAAGTAATTGAAAGGCGAGTAGATACAGGTCTCGCCCTTGATCTGATATGCCCCGACCTGGTCGCGATGCGAATCATAGGGGATACCACCCGAGGTAGGTGTACCTGGCTCAGATATTTGAGGATATGGAACCCATTCATCCAGGTTGTTCGTTTCGAAGAAAATGTAAGCCCTGGGATCAAAGATTCCACTGCCATCTGTACTGTCGTGGCTCGACATCTGATGCCAGATATTAGACCCCATACGTACATTCTCGTGCTCCCTGAATGACCAGTTCAGGCTACTGTTTTTAAAGCCCATTTGAGAAGGCCAGATGCAGGCGCTCTCACCTACATAAGTGATAAAATCATATCCCAATATCAGGGGCCTGGATTCTTCAATTATCTCCCTGATGATCTCACCGCCAAGCTCAGCCTCCTTTTCACTCATGCGAAGTGCATATCGCAAGCGGAGCGAATTGCCAAATTTCTGCCAGCTCAGCATATCAGCACCGAATAGGGCATCGAAAGCCGAAAATGACGGAAAGGGTTCTTCTGTCGTAGCATTTACATCTATATTTTCATCACACCATTTCAGTTCTTCCAGTAAATACTTATATATAGACTCCTGTGAATCAAATTGCGGATACAGGTATTCCAGGTCCTGAAAACCATAGCCGGCATGATAAACCGGCATATCACCAAATATATCCGTTAACTTAAAAGTCTTATATGCGAATACTATCTTCAGCATAGCTTTCATATTCAGCACCTCACCGGATTCAGGCATGGCATCGAAACGTTTTTCCAACTCCCTGAAATTAGGGAGTGAACGATAATAGTTGGTCCACATACTTTCTGTTCCAATCGTAAAGTTTCCCCATGCATCCTTTGT
>JAOZLK010000118.1 GCA_029934875.1 Bacteroidales bacterium
TCCGTAACAGCCACCTCCCGCATGTTGTCTCCAAAACGGGCCACCTTGCCACCTTGCCAGTCAAACCATGCTGCAGCAGCCCTGGCCCAGACACCAACCTTGGCCTGAACCTCAGCATTCGCCCAGTGTCCGACCACTACTTTTCTGTCAATGTGCATCCTGGAGCCGATAAAGCCAAACTCCCGTCCGCCATGGGCCGACTGGTTCAGGTTCATGAAATCCATATCAATGGACTCCCAGGGAATATCCCTGTTGAACTGGGTATGCAGGTGCAAAAAAGGTTTGGAAAGGGATTTTAGCCCGGCAATCCACATCTTTGCAGGAGAAAAAGTGTGCATCCATGCAATCAGTCCAATGCATCCTGGCGCATTATTGGCCTCCTGGCAGAGGGCAAGAATCTCTTCCGGGGTGGTTAATACTGATTTAAAAATCACTTTCACTGGAATTGAAGAGCTCCGGCTAAGGGCATCAGCAATTTCCCGGGAGTTCTGATCCACCTGCCTGAGTGTCTCTTCCCCATATAAATGCTGACTACCTGTAATAAACCAGAGCTCCAGCTCACTCAAATTATTTATCATATCTCTTATATTGTAAAATTATATCCCTTCTCAATCAATCTTTCATACTTCCTTTTATCAAACCTGTAAAGAAAGGCCCCCTTCCTTGAGCCACTCATATCCTTCTCTTCCAGCTTGACCAGTACTCCCATGGAGAGAATTTTCTTCCTGAAGTTTCTTTTATCCAGCTCGGTCTGGTAGATCGCTTCATAAAGAGATTGAAGCTGGGGAATGGTAAATTCCCTGGGAAGCAGTTCAAAACCGATGGGCTGGGAAGCAGTTCTTCTCCGAAGCCTGCGCAAAGCACTCTTCACCATGTCATTGTGATCCATGATCAGATCGGGCAGCTCTTTCAGGCTCACCCATGTGGCCCCGTATTGTTTTGAATAATCCTCCGAGTAGCGATGGGCCGGAATCAGGGCATAATAGGCCACGGAAAGCACCCTTCCTGCCGGATCTCTCTCAATGTCCCCGTAGGTTTGCAACTCCTCCATATAGATTTTCTGCAAACCGGTGAGTTCAAAAAGGATGCGGTTGGCTGCATCGCTCAGGCTCTCCTCCTCCTTCAGGAAACCACCAAATAAGGACCAGTCCCCCATGAAAGGCTCAAATTTCCGCTTGTGGATCAAGAGCTTCAGTTCACCCTCGTCGAAGCCAAATATGATGCTGTCCACTGCAAGATGAAAAAGCGCATATTCGGAGTAGTTAGATTTCTTTTTGTTCATATCCTCAGCTTAAGTTTACCAGAAATAGAAATAGAAGGCAATGATAAATACAATAATGATGGCCGAGTTGATCACATCCCATTTGCTCCAGCTATCCCGGGTCAGGGCCCGTTGTTCAGCAGTTGCCGATCCTATATAGAGTCCCTGAATCTTAGCTGGATCAGCTGCTTTAGTAAAGAAGCTAACGACCACCATAATTACGATGACAAATATAAATAAGGCAATTTCATAGTGCAGCCAGTTCGGGCTAATGATCAGGTCGTAGAAAAAGCCATCCCCTACTGTGTCTCCGTAATAGATTTTCATGCCCAGCCTGAGCATGCCCAGGGTGAAGCCCGCCACCAGTCCAATAAAACCAGCCGATGGTGTTGTTTTCTTGGAAAGAATACCCAGGAGGAATACTGCCGCAATACCCGGTGCAAGAAGCGACTGAACATCCTGCAGGTATTCATACAGGACCTTACCAATTCCCTTCATCACAGGAATCCACAGAATTCCCAGGATAACAATTACCACAGTGGCTAACCTGCCTACCATCAGGTAGTGTTTCTCGCTGGCCTCCGGTTTGAACTTCTGATAAAAATCAACTGTAAAGAGCATGGAGGATGAGTTAAACAGAGCTGCCAGGGAACTCATCAGTGCTGCCAGGATCCCTCCCACAACAATACCTGTGAATCCTTTGGGGAGCAGCTCTTTAACCAGGGTGGAAAATGCCGCATCGTTGTTATCAAAGTCCATTAGTCCTTGTTGCTTTAATGCGAAGGCAATCATTCCGGGAATCAGGAAAAGGAAAACCGGGGTCAGCTTCAGATAAGCGCCAAAGATGGTTCCCCTCCTGGCCTGTTTCTGGTCGCGGCCCGATAAAACCCTTTGTACAATAAACTGGTCGGTACACCAGTACCAGAATCCAATAATCGCTGAACCAAAGATTACCCCGGTCCAGGGGAAGTTCGGGTCATTTGGAGAACGCATCAAGCTGGCCATAGTGTCAGAAGTCGAGCGATAGACCACCTCTCCGGCTTCATTCAGATAAGTCGCATCGGTGCCCCTGACAATCTCCATCAGGTTCTCCCATCCTCCCAGTTGTGATAGCCCTATTACCAGGATGGCTATGGATCCAGCCAGCAAAATTGGAGTCTGGAGAACCGAAGTATAAAGCACAGCTTTCATTCCTCCAAATACAGTATAGACTCCTGTGAGAACCACAAGGCCGATGGCGCTGACCCAGAAAAAATCAATCTGCTGCTTGAATACCATTATATACTCGATATTGAAAACATCTTTAAAAACCACGCCTCCAGCATAGACAGTTACAGCTACTTTGGTAAGAATGTAAGAGACCAGGGAGATAATGGAAAGAAGAGATCTGGATCTGGAATTATAGCGCTTCTCCAAAAATTCGGGCATGGTAAAAACACCGCTTCGGGCATAAAAGGGAACGAAGAGCCAGCCCAGCATGAGGATCATCCATCCCTGTATCTCCCAGTGGGCCATGGCCATGCCACTCTCGGCACCGGCGCCAGCCAGCCCTACCAGGTGCTCGGAACCAATATTTGAGGCAAAGATCGATGCCCCGATGGCAATCCATGTGGCATCCCTGCCCGCCAGAAAATAGTCGGATGTGTCTTTGTCCTTTTTCCTTAAAACATAAAAAATAACACCTACCAGGGCAAGACAAAAGAGTCCCAGTACAATCCAGTCGAGTGTGGCCATCGTTAGTTAATTAGTGATTAGTTATCAGTAATTAGTTATCAGTACTCAGTAAACAGTTATCAGTCCTCAGTGATAATTAAGTGTAATTATAACACTTATTAAAATATATATCAAGTGCTGCCAATAATTCAGACGGAGTTTAAAAAAGCTCACCCGGCGGATTATAATGAAATCAACAAGTTTTTGAACAATAGTACCAATCAAAACTGCAAAGCAGCTATTGTGTTTTCATTATTGTTTATACTTTTAAGCTTCTTAACTAACCAAGCGAATCTATATGCAAACTACATTTACACTGGGAACCGTTGACTGGGCGATCATTGCGATCTACTTTGTCTTTGTTCTTGGAATTGGATGGGCCTTGAGAAGGCATATGAAAGATGCCTCTGCCTTCCTGGAAGCAGGAAGATCCCTGCCCGCGTGGGTAACCGGACTGGCATTCATTTCTGCCAACCTCGGCGCACTGGAGGTAATCGGAATGGCTGCCTCGGGAGCTAAATACGGAATGATGACGGTCCACTTTTACTGGATCGGTGCCATACCCGCCATGATCTTCCTGGCCATTTTTATGATGCCCTTTTATTATGGCTCAAAAGCCAGGTCGGTACCCGAGTACCTGAAACTAAGGTTTGATGAGAAAACAAGGGGCTTCAATGCCTTTGCCTTTGCCATCATGACCGTTTTCGCATCGGGAATCTCCATGTATGCCCTGGCCCTTTTGGCACAGGTCATCCTGCCGCTGAATATCGACTGGAACTTCCTGGGAGTACACATTGGTGAATTTGATTTTTATCTCTTCATTTCAGCCATGATTGTGCTTGTATATATGGTACTGGGCGGACTCACTTCGGCCATCTACAACGAGGTGCTTCAGTTCTTCCTGATCGTCATAGGCTTCCTGCCACTTGTGATCATAGGGCTTACCGATATTGGAGGCATGGAAGGTCTGAAAGCAAACCTTTCCGAAGAGATGATGCACTCATGGAAATTTGCAGGTAGTGCCGACGCCAACCCCATGGGGGTTACGTGGTTCGGGATTATTATGGGTCTGGGCTTCGTCCTTTCCTTTGGCTACTGGTGTACCAACTTCCTGGTGGTTCAACGGGCCATGGCTGCAGGCTCCATGAAAGCAGCAAGGAAAACTCCCCTGATCGGGGCCATTCCAAAAATGCTGCTTCCTGCCCTGGTCATTCTTCCCGGAATGATTGCCATGGCACTGACCAACATTGGAGCACTCGAGTTGCCTCTTAAGGAGGGAACCATGACCACCGATTTCGACAAGGTGATTCCGGTTCTACTGATGAAATACATGCCAGTGGGCGTGCTTGGGCTGGGCCTTACGGCACTGATGGCCTCCTTTATGTCGGGAATGGCCGGCAATGTATCGGCCTTCAATACGGTATTTACCTACGACATCTACCAGAGTTACATCAGACCCAATCAAGCCGACAAACACTATCTGAAAGTCGGACAATGGACTACTGTTGTGGGTGTATTGGCGAGTATTTTAACGGCCTATCTGGCCAGGTCATTCAACAATGTAATGGACTTCCTGCAACTCATCTTTGCCTTTGTGAATGCACCACTGTTTGCTGCATTCCTGCTGGGTATGTTCTGGAAAAGGACTACAGGTCATGCGGCTTTCTGGGGCCTGATCAGTGGAACCACATCCGCTGCCATTCACCACGGACTTACGCTCCCCGCGGGAGGTGAGGTCGGAATCAAAGGTGGATATTTTGCAGTTCTTCAGACATATCCCAGTGAGATGGCACAGAACTTCTGGACTGCCATATATGCCTTTTCAGCAGCGCTGCTGATCACCTTCCTGATCACCATAGTAACGAAACGGACCAAAACCGATGAAGACCTCAAAGGACTGGTCTATTCTTTAACTCCGAGAATTCAGGACGAATCAGAACACTGGTACCAGAGACCTGTGGTTATGGCTGTCATCGTTGGTATAATGGCCCTGGTGCTGAGTATTATTTTCTGGTAAAATTAAAACGATAAGAAAATGGGATTAGATATAAAAATACCAATTGGACTGATGTTCAGCATCTTTGGAATCATTTTGACCATACTTGGACTGGTAACCAACGGTGATGCTGAAATGTATGCTAAATCGCTGGGCCACAACGTTAACCTGTGGTCGGGTCTCTTTATGATAGCCTTCGGGGCTTTCATGCTTCTCACTTCCACTCTGGTTAAAAAGAAGAAAGAAGAATAAGCCATATGAAACTTGGGTAGAGAGGGTCCTCGCTTAGCGTTGGCCCTCTTTTTTCTTTAAGCCCGCAGAGATCACGATAATAGCTCCTACAATTACAGACAGGGCTCCCAGCCAGCCCATGAGAGTAAAAGCCTCATGCTCGATCCAGCTAACTTCCATGCGGTTCAGGATGGCCATGCTGATGAGGGTAATGATGGGATTCAGGGTGATAATGACGCTAACCCGGGCGGCCTCAGTATATTTTATTGCCAGTGCCAGTGAACCATAGGCTATGACCGTATTGAGACCCAGGTAAATCAGGATGATCCAGTTCACAGAAGACATACCCCTCAATTCTGGGAAAGCCACCAGGGGAAGCAAGCCCAGGGAACAGGCTGCGTACACAAAAAGATTGATCTGGTTGGGTGCGAGCCTTTTCATGAGCACTTTCTGAGAGGTGGTAAAGGCAGCCCAGGCGAGTCCCCCTCCCAGCACCAGGAACATGCCCAGGGTCAGGTTTTCTGCTTCATCTCCCAGATCCTTGAATTGCTCCCAAAAGAATAGGCCCATACCCACAAGGACGAAGACGAAGCCCACAATATGTTTCCAGTTAACATGTTCCTTAAAGATGAGGATGCCGGCCAGGGCAAAGCTCACAGGTCCGATCTGTATAAAGATTTGTGAACTGGACGGAGTCACATATTTGATCCCTGCGATAAAACCTGAGTAATTCACTGCCAGAAAAACAGCAGCCAGCACAAGGAGCCAGGGAGGCCTTTTGAAAATACTGAAATCGGACCTTCTGAAGATAAGGGTCCAGGTACCAAGTACAAGGAAGGCAAAAAAGAAACGGAACCAGACGACGGTGAATGGGGGTAACTCGTAAGTAATGAATTTCAGAATAATGGCCATGAATCCCCAGAAGGAAGCTGTGACCATCGCGTACAAAATTCCTTTACGGTGATCCATTATTCAGCGGTATGGATATCCATCTCATCGACCAGGTATCCTGCCCCGGCATATTTATCGATGATAAACAGCACATAGCGGATATCCACAGCAATATTCCGGCAAAGATCAGGATCATAGAATACATCACTCATGGTCCCCTCCCATTCCCGGTCAAAATTAAGACCGATGAGACGTCCCTCAGCATCGAGTACCGGACTACCGGAGTTTCCACCGGAAGTATGATTGGAAGCGATAAAACAGACAGGCATGCTACCGTTTACACCATAGAGGCCAAAGTCCTTATCTTCGTATAGAGAAACAAGTTTCTCGGGTACCAGGTAGTCGGCATGTCCCTGCTTACGTTTTTCCATCAGTCCCTTCATGGTCGTCGCAGGACTGTACACAACGCCGTCCCTGGGCTGGTATCCTTTCACTGTTCCGTAGCTAAGCCGCATGGTCCGGTTGGCATCGGGGTACAGGAAGCTCTCATCTGACATTTCCAGCAGAGCAGCCATGTAGGCTTTATAGACTTGCTCCTCCTTTCCTTCGATCCGACGATTTTCTTCAGTGATATTGAGAGCAAAAATCTCCCTGAACTGGTCAAGACAGATGCTTATGGGATCCTTTTTAAAAATTGCCTGCGCCTTATCCTGGTCCACCGACCAGGTTTCTACAAATTTTGCCGATGATTCCTTGTTTGCAAATACAGTCTTTGAATAAAGCTTCTCCGCATAGGCATGGAAATCCCCATCGAACTTCTTTTTTACCTCGGCGAAAAACTCGGGATGATAGAGCGCTGGCATTTCCTTCTCATATGCCTCCATCATGGCAGCAAAAATATCCACATCCACAGGCCGGTGGAAATCCTTGAAAAAACGATCCATGCCAGATTTCATTATATCTGTATCTGTGCCCTTCATCATCATGGAGCGGATAGCCATGATCTGCCTGAACAATTCAACTGCCATTACCGATTCGCCATACATATCCGTCGCAACAGAATATTTGGCCATCTCTTTGTATAGCTCAGAAAATTCCTCAAGGAGCTCCCCGTATTTCATTACACGCTCGTCATCCTGCTCCACCCAGAGCTGAAAAGCAGCTTCTTCTTCCTTTTTCAGGTCCACCACGTGATTCCGCTCAAGTCCCAGGATCATCCCCTGCCACTTTTTCCATGCATTACTTACCCTGCGGTACTTATGGGAATACTGGATCCTGACCTCATCAGAGCCAAGCATATGCTTATCCATGATCCCGAGTCTCTGGCTTCTTAATCCGATTTTCATAGGCAGGCTTTCCTCTATCATGGAGCGAACCGCCTCCGAATGAAGGTATTGGCTTGTGGAGGCAGGATAGCCCAGAACCATGGTAAAATCACCCTCCTGAATGCCACCCAGGTTCACTTCCAGGTGCTTGCGTGGCTTATATGGCTTATTATCAAGACTGTAATCGGCTGGTTGGTTATCCCCATCGGCATAAACCCGGAAAAGAGAGAAATCACCTGTATGGCGGGGCCACATCCAGTTGTCGTTATCAGCACCAAAGTTTCCGATGGAAGTGGGAGGTGCACCCACCAGCCTCACATCCCTGAATTCTTCGTAAACAAAAAGATAGTAGGCATTCCCATAATAAAAGGGCTTCACCTGGGCCGAAAAATGGTTTCCTTCAATTGCTTCCCTGACAATTTCCACACTGTTCTGATCGATTTTCCGCTGACGCTCCTGGGGATCCATTCCCTGGATCAAACCATCGCTCACCTCCTCGCTTACATCCTTCATGTACCTCAGGTAGGTCACTGACAATTCGCTGTTGGGAAGCTCCTCAGCCCTGCTCATGGCCCAAAATCCATTACTCAGATAGTCATGCTCAACAGAGCTGTGTGACTGAATGGCTCCCTCCCCACAATGATGATTGCTTAGCACCAGCCCCTCCCCGGATATCATCTCTCCGGTACAACCTCTTCCGAAAATAACAATGGCATCCTTCAGACAATCCTGGTTAATGCTGTAAATATCATCTGCAGAGAGATTTAAGCCTGCTTCCTGCATGTCCTCAATGTGATACTTTTCAATCAGCATGGGGATCCACATCCCCTCTTCGGCTCTCAGAATCTGCGATCCGGCAATCAGGATCAGCAAGAATAAATACAATTCTCTTTTCATTTATTTAATCTCTTGGGGTGACTTAATAAAAGCTTTCAACTCCTTGTACACTCTCTGGACCGGAAGTCCCATTACATTAAAATAGCTGCCATTGATGCCTTCAACAGCAACGTGACCTATCCATTCCTGGATTCCATATGCTCCAGCCTTATCATAGGGCTTGAATTCATCCACATAATAATAAAGCTCCTCATCTTCCAGGGTGGAAAAAGTTACATCGGTGACCACATAGAAACTGCACCGCTTTGAAGCAGACCTCAGGCAAACCCCGGTATACACCTGGTGAGTCTTCCCCGATAAACTGGATATCATGGCAATGGCCTCTTCCCTGTTTGCTGGCTTTCCCAGCTCCTGCCCTTCCTGCCAAACGATGGTGTCAGCTGTAAGTAAAACCTGCTTTTGCAGCAAAGTATCGGTATAGGCATCTGATTTATGGTCGGCAAGGAACCTGGCTATTTCACCGCCTTCAAGTTCCGGGGGATAATCCTCATCGGTGTGAGCAGTTTTCACGATCCTGAAAGGAAGGCCCAGTTCATGCATCAAAGCAGCCCTTCTTGGAGAATCCGAGGCCAGTAAGATCTCATATGAGGTGATATCAGAGTTCACCTGCTAATACTTGAAATTTACCAGGAAGAACACCATGAGGGAATAAAGAATTCCAAAAAGCATAATTAATTTGATCAGGGTACTGGCCCTGTGATAATTGTGCTTTTCTTCAGCCCTGATCACCGTTACGGCAAGAAGGACAAAGGGAAGAATCAGCAGTACAATAAAATAAACAAGGGAGTAGTAATCGGCCGGATTCACTGAAAAAAGTATAAATCTCAAGAGCACAAAAATCAGAAGTGCCATGGTCAGCACGATCAATCCCACCACCACAAGCTTGGTCCAGCCAGATCCAAGCACAATGGGAACAGTCTTCATGCCATAGGCGAAATCTCCTTCAAAATCCTCAGCATCCTTGATCAGCTCACGAATCAGGGTGCTTAGAAAGGCAAAAAAACTAAAGCCCGACACCCAGGCAAATATGTAGTTGAAACTTGCATTGTGGAGCAACATCTGTTCGCCATAGGCCTTGTTTAGCAAGGGAATTTCGAACAGGACCACCATCAAAGGCACCAGTCCGGTCAGAAAGGAAACCGAGAGATTTCCCACAAGGAATTGCCTTTTATAAGTTGTTGAGTAAAACCACAGGAGCCCGGTTGCAAGCATAAAGACCAAGGACAGTGCAGGCAGTTTAATGTAAAAAGCAAGATAAATCCCAATACCAACTCCAATGATATTAAGCATGGCATGGAGAATCATCGCCTGGCGCCTTCCCACTTCCACACCTACCACCACCCGGGCCGGTTTATTGATCATATCGGTGCGGGTGTCAAAGTAATCATTGATGATGTAACCTGCCCCCGATATGAAAACCGTGGAAAGAACAAGAAGGAAAAACTGTAGGTTCCCGAATTGTAGCT